>CADCUW010000279.1 GCA_902805985.1 uncultured Rubrobacteraceae bacterium | reverse complement strand
ACCGCATCCGGAACGAGTTCGGCCGCCTCGACGTGCTCGTGAACAACGCGGGCATCTCGCACGCGGGGAAGCCGGGCAGGCCGCTCTCGGAGCTCGCGGCGTCGAACACTCCGAGCGTCGCGTCGCTCGACGAGGTGCGCGCGGTGTTCGAGACGAACGTGTTCGGCGTCATCGCCGTCACGCAAGCGATGCTGCCGCTCCTGCGTGAGGCGCCGGCGGGGCGCATCGTCAACCTGGGGAGTGACTCCGGCTCGCTGACGCTGAACTCGGACCCGGGCTACGAGCATCGCCACGTGTTCGGCGCCGCCTACAGCCCGTCGAAGACGGCCCTGCACGCGATAACGCTGGCCTTCGCCATCGAGCTCGAGCCAACGGGCATAAAGGTCAACGCCGCCTCCCCGGGCTTCACCTCGACGGGCCTCAACAACTTCGCCGGCACGCGCACGGTGGAAGAGGGCGCGCGCGAAGCCGTGCGCCTCGCGCTCGTCGGTGCGGACGGACCGACCGGCACGCTCTCGGACGATGACGGCCCGCTCCCGTGGTGACCATTCTCGAGCGGGTCATCGAAGGGATCCGTGCCGCGACCCTCCAAGCCGAAAGACCATAGGCAGAACTCAAAAGAGGGAGACCGTACCATGAGCAAGCCGATCAATAACGCCGAACGTATTCCCGTCAGCGCGCCCACCCCCGTGGTCTCCGTCAGCCCGGTGGTGCTGTCGACCCCGGGGCGCCCCGTGGACCTGCGGGCGCGGGTCTCCGTGCCCGCGACCGGAAGCGACCTTCCGATCATACTCCTCTCGCACGGCCAGGGATTCTCGAACCACCTCTCCTCGTTGAACGGCTACGGTCCGCTCGCCGACTTCTGGGCCGCCCGCGGCTTCGTCGTGATCCAGCCCACCCACCTGAGCTCCAAGACGCTGAGCGGCGTTCCGAGCGTCGACCCAGACGGTCCCGAAGGGCCCATGTTCTGGCGGTCGCGGGCCGAGGACATGAAGCGCGTCCTCGACCGGCTCGACGCCATCGAGGCCGCCGTCCCGGGGCTCGGCGGGCGCCTGGACCGGGCCCGGGTCGCCGTGGCCGGGCACTCGATGGGCGGGCACACGGCGGGCATGCTCCTGGGCATGCGGGTCACAGATCCCCTCGACGGGACGGACGTGGACATGGCCGAGCCCCGGATCAAGGCGGGCGTGCTGCTCGCGGCGGTCGGCAACGGCAACGGCGGCGCCGACCTCAGCGCGTTCGCGGCCGAGCATTACCCGTTCCTGGCGAACAACAGCTTCGCCGAGATGACGACGCCGGCCCTCGTGGTCGCGGGCGACAAGGACGCCTCCGCCCACCTGACGGTTCGGGGCGCGGAGTGGCACGCCGACCCGTACTTCCTGGGCAACGGCCCCAAGTGCCTGGTCACCCTGTTCGGCGCGGAGCACGGGCTCGGCGGGGTCTCCGGGTACGACGTGGCCGAGACGACGGACGAGAACCCCGAGCGGGTCGCCGCGGTCCAGCGGCTCACCTGGGCCTACCTCCACACCGCGCTCTACCCCGAAAACCGCGCGTGGGACGCGGCGCGCGCCGCGTTGACGGACGCGCCCAAGCCGCTGGGTCGCGTCGAATGCAAGTGAGGCCCTGTGGGGCACAGGGTCGGGGGGTTCCGTAGACTTGAGCCCCCCGTGTAGACTCGACCGTTTCACCCCCGAGCCTTGGGGGGCCAAGAAGGTCTCCAGGCAGGTGGTCAGGCTGAGCAGCTTGTTCTCGATCTCGGGCTGCATCTGCGCATCGGCGAACCAGTGGATGCCACGCAGCAGCCCGTCTTCAAAGTCCGTCAGGTGTGTGTGTGTGGCTTCTTCAGCAAGGTCGAGACCTCAAGGATGCCGAGTTGCTCCATGACCTCAATGTTCCGTGGGTTGAACTCAAACGGCATGAGGGGCCCCACAGCCTTCATGTTGAGGTCGTAAGCATCGGTCGAGAAGGTCGGCGTGAGGCGCTGGGCAGGAGCCACTTCGCCCAGTAGACCAATGGCCAAGTTGAAATCCTTCGCGTACAGGGTAGGGATGGAGTAGCGCAGTAGCTCGAAGCACCTACGGCACTCCTCCTCTGCACGCTCCCTCAGCCGGGCTGGCTCGGCCACGGCCTCAAACCGTGCGCAAACCATGCCTTCAAGACTCTTTAGCATCGGACGGTTCCACTCGATGGCCTGACTCTTTGCCTCCTCAGCGATCTTACTGGACGAGACGGCATTCTCCATCATTATGACCAATTCCTCGACCTTGCCTTCCGACATGGTTTCCAACGTGACCTGCCCGAACTCAAACTCGTCACCGTAAAGCTGGATGCCGACGAGGGGCACGTAGGTGGTCTGCTTCCTGGAGTACCCATCTAACTGGTCAACGAGGTCCTGAACGTACTCAGGCGCAGCTTCAGCGAGATTCTCTTCGACGGAAAGGGTGACGAAGAGTTGCCGCAGGACCTTGTCGACATACTTCTCGGAGAACTTCTCGCCCCAATCTCCCTCGGACAGAAGACGCCCAAGCAGGGCCTCGTACTCGTCGGCGACTCCGTCGACCAAGTTTATCGCCAGGCCCTCGTAGCCCAGTAGTTTGCTCTTGTACTCACCCTCTGCGGTGACCTCGGAGGTATTGTTGAGTATGTGGATGACCTGACGTATGACGGACTTCTGTTTCTGCTCGTTCAGAGCGTCCTCCCCGCTACCCCTCACGCACCATAAGACCATCATCCCAAGTTCTACGGGCCAGTTCAGTCCTTTTACAGAGTAAGGTTCAGGGCTAAGGGTCACCTACCACTGTCTTGCTGAACCTGCCTTGAGGCAATGCCGGCGCCGCTCCCCCATCCGAACGGTAGACGATGGGGTCCAGTTGGTTCTCGCAGTCGTCGGACATCCTGTCGCCGGCTGCCCCCGTGTCGGGGTTCGGAGGGTTCCGGTAGACGCTGTCGACGCCCTCGCCGCACTCCACGATGTCCCCACCCGCTCGGTCGTCCACGCGGAGGAGTCGTTGCCGCCCCCGCCGTGCAAGGTGTCGGTCCTCCCGAAGCCGGCGAGCATGTTGGCCCTGCCGTTGCCCTCTATGAGGTCATTGCCGGGGTTGGAGGCGAATACGCTGTCGACGACGTCCCCCTCCCAGTCGAGGGTGTCGCCGCCGTTCTCGGTACTCAACTCCGGGCCCGGGCCGGAAGCGAGGCCGATGGTGAGTTCCTCGGTTGCCGAGGAGGGCAGGGAGATCCACAGCCAGTTGCCGCTGTTGATGTCGGAATCGTCGATCACCGTGTCGACCATCGTATCGTGTCCCCAGCCGGCGGCGTAGAGGTCGTAGCGGTCGCCGTCGCCGCCCCTCAAGACGTCCGTCCCCGGGCCGCCCTCAAGGTAGTCTCGGCTGCTACCCCCGAACAACTCGTCCCTCCCCTGCTGGCCCTCAAGGAAGTCGTTACCATCCCGGCCCCGCAACACGTCAGCCCGCTCATGACCATACATGCGGTCGTTGCCGTCGCTACCCTTGAGAAGGTCGGGGCCGGCGGTACCTTCGCACGCAACGTTCTGGGCGCACTGCGTGACCGTCAGGGCCAGCGCAGCCCCACCGGCAACCACAAGGCCTACCGATATCACGAAGAACGCTAAAGCCGCACGCCTCATCTGCCTACTCCTCCGCACGTAGGGGCCACGGCCCGGGTCGTCTCAGACGGAGGACCGTGCAAAGCCGAGGGTACCCCGGCGCAACTTGCGGAGTTGGCGAGAAGAGTATCGCCCTGTTCGTCGAAGCCCTCCGGCGTCCTACCCCTCGGCCTCTGCGCCGTGGGCCTCCAGTTCAGAAAATAGCTCAGACAGGTTCATCCTGAGGGCCCTCGTCTTCAGGGCCGTGACGATGGTGACGGTCACCTCCCCCCTCTCGATCTCGCCCATGTGGGCTCTGTCGATCTTGGCCGCCTCGGCAACAATACCGACGCCGACGGAGAGGCTATGTGGCTCACACCCTCAAGAACCCCGTCACCTGCTCAGGGGGCAACGGCCCTGAGAAGTGGTAGCCCTGGGCCATGTCGCATCCCGTCTCGGCCAGGAGCGCAGCCTGCGCCCACTCCTCCACGCCCTCCGCTATGACCCGCATGCCCAGGGTGTGGCCCACGTCGATGACCATCCTCACAAGGGCGGTGTCTCTGGCGTCCTCGCCGAAGCCGACCAGAAAGGACCTGTCTATCTTCAGGGCGTCGGCGGGCAGGCGCTTGAGGTAGGAGAGCGAGGAGTAGCCCATGCCGAAGTCGTCTATCGAGATGCGCACACCCAGGGCCCGGATCCGCTCCAAGGCCAGGCTGTTCTCTTCCAAGGCGTCTATGAACGCCGTCTCGGTCACGTCGAGGCTCAGCGACTGCGGGGGGAGGCCGCTGCTATCCAGGGCCGCCCTGATGGCCCCCTCGCACCCGGGGTGGCGTAACTGGTTGGCGGAGAGGTTCACGATCACCCCGAGGGGCGGATCGTGAGGGTAAGCGTCCTGCCAACCCTTCGTCTGGCGGCAGGCCTCCTCCAGGGCCCAAGCGCCTATGGGCACTATGAGGCCCGTCTCTTCGGCGACAGACACGAACTCGGAGGGGCCGAGCAGACCCCGCTCGGGGTGGTCCCACCTCAGCAGGGCCTCCGTCCCCCACACATGCTGGTCTCCGAGGTCGATGACCGGTTGGTAGTGGAGAACCAACTCTCCCCGCTCCAGGGCACGCGTGAGGTCGTTCTCCAGATCCAGCCGCCAAGCAACCCGCTCGTGCATGATGGGGTCGAACACCTGGTAGCCCCCGCCCCCCTCCTTGGCCCGGTACATGGCCGTGTCGGCCTCCCTAAGGAGGTCCTCCGGGGTCTTGGTGCGGGCGGTGCCGAAGGAGATCCCGACGCTGGCGGAGACGTACAACTCCCGGCCTTCCAGGGCGAAGGGCCTCCGAAGCTCGTCCGTGACCCTCCTGGCCACTTCGACCGCCTCGCCGGGGTCCTCCACGGCGTCGACCAGCACGACGAACTCGTCGCCCCCGAAGCGAGCGAGCGTGTCCCCAAGCCTGATGCACCTCCCTAGGCGCTCGGCCACCACCGTGAGCAGCAGGTCCCCCGTCTCGTGCCCGAGGGAGTCGTTCACGACCTTGAAGTCGTTCAGGTCCATGAACAGGATGGCGACGCCCCAGTCTCGCCGCCTGGTGCTCTCAAGGGCATGCGCCAGACGGTCGGCGAACAGGCGGCGGTTGGAAAGTCCGGTTAGGGGGTCGTGGAGAGCCTGTTGCTCCAACCGTTCTTCCAAAACCTTTCGGTCGGTGATGTCCGTCATGACCCCTTGCCAGAACATGTTGCGTCCCGTCGGGCCCTCCACGAGGACCGCCTTGTCGTGGACCCAGACGGTCCGGCCGTCACGGTGGATCATCCGGTACTCAGACCTGAACGGCTCGCCCGTCTCGTCGGAGCGGGCGTTCTCGGCAAGGACCCTTTCCCTGTCCTCAGAGTGGATGCGCCGCTTCCAGTGGTCGATGTCGCCCAGCCACTCCTCCTGGGAGTAGCCGAGCAGGTCCTCGATTTGGGGGCTCATGTACAGGGTGCCGTGTGCCTCGCCAACCTCCTCGACGTAGGTCACGGCGGGCATGTGTTCGACGAGGGTGCGGTACCTCCCCTCGGCTTCGGCGAGCCGCTCCTCGGCCTCCTTGCTCTCGGTTATGTCGGTTTGTACGCCCAACCAGTAAAGATCTTGCCCGACGTCGCCCTGCACCAGCGTGGCCTCGTCACGGATCCAGACCGTGCGGCCGTCCTCGGCGATGACCCGGTACTCCATAAAGAAGGACTCGCCCGTCTCATCAGTGCGCTCGTCTTCTTCCAGTACCGCACCGAGGTCCTCCGGGTGGATCACACCGTCCCAGAAGCCGGGCTCCTCGGTGAACATCTGCGACGGGTAGCCGAGGACCTCCTCGACCCTTGGGCTGATGTAGGTGGTGTCATAGGCGGCGGTCTCCCCCTCCCTCGGCGTCTGGATGTAGATGATGGGGGGAACCTTCTCCACGAGGGTGCGGTACCGCTCCTCAGCTTCTCTTAGCTTCTCCTCGGCCCCCTTGCGCTCGGTGACGTCCTGAACATAGACCGAGAGCCCCGTTTCGGAGGGGTACACTCGGACGCTGTACCATCTTTCAAGGGGCGGGTAGTACTCCTCAAACGTCACAGCCTTGGCTTCCCCCAAGGCTCTCTGGTACCGGGGGTAGAACGTGGCGTCTTCCCAGAGCTTCTCTCCGATGAGGTCCTCCCTCGCCCTCTCCATCATGAGCGCCGCCTGGGGGTTGACGTAGGCGAAGCGCATCTCGTGGTCGAGGACGAAGAACCCGTCGGTGATGCTCTCCAGCACGGAGAAGAGCTCGGCCTCGGAGCGCCGAAGCGCCGCCTCGGCCTCCTTGCGCTCGGTGACGTCCCTCAGGACGCCTACGACCCCAACCTGCTCGCCGTCGTCGGCGAAGACGGGGGTGTTGGAGGCCTCGACCGTCAACGGGGTGCCGTCCTTGCGCCTGACGACGAACTCGCCCTTCCAGCTTAGCCCCGCCCTCACGCCCGCCATGACCTCCTCCGCGTGCGTGCGGAGGTCCTCGGGGACCACCCGGTCCATCAGCCTGCGGCCCAGTACCTCCTCGGAAGAGAACCCGTACATCTCCTCCGCCACCCGGTTCCAGTAGACGACCTTCCTGTCGGCATCCAGGGCGATCACAGCCTCGCCCACCGCCCCCAACAGTTGCGCCTGCAACCGGAGCCGCTCCTCGGCCTCCTTGCGCCACGTGATGTCCCTGACGGTGACGACGACGCCGCCCACCGCCGGGTCGTCGAGCAGGTAGGTGCCGACGCTCTCCACCCACCGCCACGAGCCGTCCTTGTGGCGGAAGCGGTACTCAGCCCTGTTGGATACCGTCCTCCCCTCGGCGAGGGCCTTCTCGGACTCCGCCAGCACACGGGGCAGGTCGTCGGGGTGGACGTGGTCGAGGACGTTCATCGTGCCGGCGGCCTCCACGGGATCGTAACCGAGGATCCACCCGAAGGCCGGACTGGCGTAGCGCAGGGTTCCGTCGGGGTCGACGACTTTGACGACCTCCGAGGAGTTCTCCAGGGCAGAGCGCAGCCAGCCGTCGCCCCCGGGCGGCCCCCCGTTGGCATGCGTCGGCCCGTGGCCGCCCGAGGAGCCGTTGCCTTGGTCTCGCTTGTCGAAGTCCGAGGGGTCCACTCACTCCTCCCCGTAACAGGCCCCGCCGCACAGGCGTGGAGTATAGCGCCGGGCCGTTTAAGAGGTCTACCCTGTAGGTCTCCCCGGCCTGACCTCGCAGTCGGCCTTGAGGCTCTCGACCAACACCTCCCTCTGGGTCTCGTCCTCCCAGAGATCTCGGAAGGTCCGTTCTTCCTCGGGGTCGTCCTCTCCGATCCTCTCCAGGCAACCCTCGACCCAGCCCTCCACGTACCTCTCGTCGAGGGCCAGTCCCAGGAAGAAGACCTCCCCGTCGTAGCCGTGGTCGTACCCTATAGCGGCTCTGCCGGTGAAGCCCTCTTCCCCGATGAGGTCAGAAGGTTCCTCGGAGTGGCCCGGGGAGACAGGTTGGAAGCCCTCTTCGTGGTGGCCGTGACCTGCGGGCTCCGCCTGGGCGAACTCCTCGGGCTCAGGTGGGGCGACATTGACCTTGAGGCCAGGAGGCTCACGGTGAGGAGACAACTCCAGAGGGCCAGGGACGGCTCCGGCCTGGTCTTCTCGCCGACCAAGAACAAGAAGAACCGGACGATCCGATTGGGCAACCACGGCATCGAGGCCCTTAAGGCCCACCGTCAACGCCAGTCCGAGGAGAGGCGGCTGGCGAAGGGCCTGCTCCCAGAATCGGATCTCGTCTTCGTGACGACGCAGGGTACGCCCCTCGACCCCTCAAACCTCGTGGCCAGGAGCTTCAAACCCCTCCTCAGGCGTGCCGGTCTCCCCGACATACGCTTCCACGACCTCCGCCACGTTTGCGCCACCCTGCTCCTGTCCCAAGGGGTCTCCGTCAAGGTGGTGCAGGAGGTCCTGGGCCACTCCAGCGTCTCCGTCACTATGGACGTCTACTCCCACGTCCTGCCCGACATGCAGGAGAAGGCGGCAGCGGCGATGGACGGGCTGCTCTCGGACGACCGGTAACTGTCAACGCACCTGTCAAGAGCCTCCGGGTCATCTCCGGGGATCCTACCTCGTTCCGAATATTCGGTATACCTATGGGAAAAAGAATGGAGCCGACGAGCGGACTCGAACCGCTGACCTGCTCATTACGAGTGATGCATCAAGCGTTGCTGGGGGTTGCAGGGGGTTGCAAATCCCGCATATTCAGAGGGGTTTCTTTTCTCTGCCTCGCCACGGGTTGCACCGTATTGCGCTCCCGGTGGTGTCAGCCTTTCCGACGTAGGAGGGACGAGATAGGACCCGCTAGGATTAGGACTGTCCAAATGTTCCGGAAGGCAACCTTTTGATGAGGGCTGGCACTAAGTCAATGCATTGTTCTATTTCCACACTCTTGATTCTTCAATAGTTGTCGCGATCGTCATCCGTCCGCTACTCGCCGAGGAAACGTTCGAGGAACACTACTGAGCGCGTTACGATAGCGTGTGTCAGTTCCTGGCCAAACTCCTCGCTCGCTTGGCGGGCGTCACCCAAAGCGCCGTTCTCCGTGATCTCCTCGAAGGAGAGCGGCACGCCTACCCTGGGTGAGCTGAGGACATCACTGTACGGCAGCGAGGCCGGCTGTAGCTTCCCCATTTCCAATGCCTCGTCACGCACGATGTCTGGCTGCAACGCTAGCCCCATCGATGCCTCCACCTCACACGCGTGTCCCCAGCGTTCCGTCTTCGCACCTCTGCGCATGAGGTCGTCTACGATGGTGAAGTAAAAGAGGTAGGCTGCGCGTACCCCCATCTGAAACCGTAGCTTCGTCATCAGCACGCCTAGCGCACCCTGGTTGCCAGCGTGACCGTCGATGATGAAGAAGCGCTCCACCCTGTGTTGCTTGAGGCTCTCGACCACTTCCAGCACCACCGCTTGGAAGGTCTCGAGCGAGAGTGTCATGGTTCCGGGAAACCCCATGTGATGATAGCTGACGCCATACGGAAGCGGCGGCGATACGATCGCACGGGGACGGAGTGCCGCGGCGGTGCGCAGCGCGAGTTGGTAGGCCACGGCCGTGTCCGTCTCTAGGGTCATGTTAGGACCGTGCTGCTCGGTAGCGCCCACCGGAATCAGCACCACCTCGGCGCCAGCGAGCGCTTCCGCTGCTTCAGGGGAGGTCATCCTTGCCAACGCTACTTGGCGATCGTCAATTATGTACATCATCCCCTTCCTAGATGCCAGATGGCGATGACTCGTTCAGCAGTGACACCGAAGTGACGATCTGCACTATTACTCCTCATGCGAAGCCCAGCACTCCCCTTTGGTGCCCGCATCGAGTCGGGCCGCTATGGATGAGGCGGCGGTGTCAAGCGGTCTCCCCACGGTGCTCCCTTCGCCCGTCTATCCCCTATGAAGGGTATTCACACTTCTTACCGCGCCTCTATCTCAGGGTAGGAATCACCTCTCGCGCAAGGGCTCGTTGGCGGTCTCGGGGAACGTCAGCGCGGCGACGATGCCGGCTAGGGCGGCCGCGATGAGGTAGAAGGCGGGCGAGATCGGGTTGCCCGTGGACGCCAGAAGGGCGGTGAAGATCAGCGGCGTCGTCCCACCGAAGATGGAGACCGCGACGCTGTAGCCCAACGAGAGCGAGCTGTAGCGGACGTTGGTGGGAAAGACCTCGCACGTGGCGGCCGCGTAGACCCCCGCCGAGGACCCCAGGATCACGCCGACGATCACGAGCGCCAGCGTGATGGCGGCGAAGTTCGCCGTCTGGATCAGCAGGAAGATTGGCACGACGGCGAACACCGCCACCACCGGCGCGCCGAGCAGGAACGGCTTCCTTCTGCCGATACGGTCGGAGAGCACGGCCGCGACGAACGCCGTCACACAGTACGCCGTCGTCCCCAGGAGGACCGCCGTGTAGGCCGATGAGAGCGGGACACCGAGCTCCTCGGAGAGGTAGGTCGGCATGAAGATGAGCAGGTAGGTGAGCCCCGTCAAGAGCCAGGTGAGGCCGACGACCTTCAAGAGGTCCTTGCCGTGGCGCCTCAGGCTCTCCTTTAAGGGCGTCCCTTCAACCTCTTGGTGCTCCTGGACGGCCTGGAAGGCTGGCGTGTCGTCGAGCCTCAGGCGCATGTAGAGCCCGATGAGGCCCAAAGGCAGCGCGATGAGGAACGGTATGCGCCAGGCCCAGGAGAGAAGCGCCTCCTCGGAGAACGCCGCGGTCAGGCCCGTCACGATCAGGAGACCGACTATCAGCGAGCCACCCTGGGTGACGAACTGCCAGCTCCCGTAAACCCCCCGCTTGCCCTCCGGAGCATACTCGACCATGAACGCGGTGGCCCCACCATACTCGCCGCCGACGGCGAACCCCTGCACCACGCGGGCGAGCACCAGGAGGAGCGGCGCCAGGATCCCGATGGTCTCGTAGGACGGTATCACCCCTATAAAGAAGGTTCCCCCCGAGGTTATGAGGATGATGGCCGCGAGGGTGTTGCGGCGCCCGATCCTGTCACCGATGCTGCCGAAGACGAGCGCGCCGATAGGCCTCATTACGAACGCCACCCCGAAGACCGCGAACGTCGCCATGAGCGAGACGAGACGGTCCTCCGAAGGGAAGAACAGCGGCGCGATCGCGACCGCCAGGTAACCGTAGAGCGTGAAGTCGTACCACTCGATAAAGTTGCCGATCACCGCCGCGACGACGGCCCTTTTCCTCACTCCGCCTGGGTGAGACCTATCTCCTACCGCGGTCTCCGCCATCTGTGTACCCTTTCCCTCGACTACCTTTGCTCCTGCGTCGTCGGTTACCAGCCTCCGAACGCCTGGGTCTGTATGTGCGAGAAGCCCTGGCAGGGAGGACCCGCTACAAGGAGGTCTAGCACAGCCGCGGCGGACGTTAGCACGCGCGGGTGTAGGGAAACTTGGTGAGGCTTCAGGAGGCGCGTATCGCCCTCTGCAGCCCCTAGACGAATCAGCGCACCTTCATCAGTGTGGTCTGGAAAGTTGAATCGGTACGAAGCGGCGGCGCGATCGTCCACCTTCACCACGCCCACACACGAGAAACCCGCCGCCGTCAGACCTAGCGATATGCCCCCCACTCCGGCGAAAAAGGCGAGGTACCTGAGCATCCCTGCATACTACACGAATCCGTGGATTCGGGCTGTTAACGTGGTAAAGAGGCCTTACTCACGTGAGTAGAAGTCCGCTTCCCGATGGTATCCAAAAGCGCTCGTCGACGGTCGAAAGACTCTGCCTGTAGCGTTGATTGGACTTAGATAGGCCGGATCAAAAGAGCCGACGAGCGGACTCGAACCGCTGGCCCGCTCATTACGAGTGCGCTGTCAGTAGGTGCCGAGCGTTGCAGAGGCTTGCATGTACCGCATGGCCAAGACTACCTCGAGCTTACGGCTAGGCTTGTGCGCCTGGGTCTCAAGGCGCTCCTCCCTCTCCGAAGAGTCCCGGCTGCCGCTCCCGTTCTGAGCCTGGAGGCCCGGTGGTCGTCTCCCCCGCCTCGTCCTGCTCGTCGAGCCAGCGGTGCACGAGGGCCCGGACAAGGGCGCTGGTAGGGACACCGCTCCGGAGGCTTTGGCGGCGCAGCCGCGCATGGACACCTTCTTCGAGGCGCACCGACAACGACTTTCGCAAGGGTCCCATATCTCCGACCGCAACCCTACACGAGCCGACCCCCACCCGCTACCGACCGCTCGAGCCCGATGCGGTAACCTGGCGGCGACGGGCCAACCTTTCGTGGCTACGGGCAAGACCACCAGGAGGATCAGCCCTGCCTCCGTCCACGCGACGCACACGTTTGTCCTCACCTCGAGGAGCCTGGTGGCCGCCTCTTTACGTCGGGCGCCCTATGTCTGTACCGGCGACGATCTTCGTCTTTCCGTTATGGCCGTGTATGGCATCTACCTCTTCGAGGCTTGGGTAGAAAGCCACGCTCTTGTGTCCCGTCAGCCAAGTCAACGAGCACCACCCGTTCGAAAACACGACCCCTTCGGCCACGAGGCCCACGCCACTTACGCCGCTCTCGTCTTCGACTCTTTGCAACCAAAAAGGCCTCATCCGAACCTCCAAGACGGCTCCCTAGGGACAGAGTCTCGCACTGCCCATCCGCGTTCGAGATGCAGGGTACCCTACGTCCTCCGATCGCGTCCGTGTCGAGTGCGCTCGGCGGCCTTCCCTTGACACCCTTAAACAGCATCAGAGAAATCGTTCACCTCGAGGCTGACCTCCGGCGGGGCTAAGTGCGTCGCGCCCTGCAAGTCCTTGACCCTTATCAGCCGCAGCTCGTAGAGACCCGGATGAACCGCGCGGCCCCGCAGCGTCGTCTGCGGGGGGTCCTGCAGGACGCACTCCGACGCGCTTGCGGGCACGTCATTCAGCTCGATAACCTCCCCGTCCCTGTTGGCGAAGACCGCCACGACGCGGCGTATCCCCCGCGCGGGCGGCAGGTCCAACGCCAGGCACACCTCGATGGTCTGTCCGACGGCGTAAGCCACAGCCCGTACCATCCTACATCCTGGGGACCCCCCGCGGCCCCAAGGAGATGCCTCCGGAGCAGTATAATCCCACCCGTGGGCGGGACCGTCGTCGACCGGTACGAGCTGCGGACCCTGGCGGGCAGCGGCGGGATGGCCGAGGTGTTCCTGGCGTACGACCGGGTCCTCGGCCGTGACGTCGCGCTCAAGCTGCTCCGGGGCCGCTACGCGGGCGACGAGGACTTCGTCGAGCGCTTCAGGCGTGAGGCAAAGAGCGCCGCCGCCCTGTCCAGCCCTTTCATCGTTCCCGTCTTCGACCGCGGCGAGACCAGTGACGGCGCCTACTACATCGCCATGGAGTACCTACCCGGCGGCACCCTGGAGGACCGGATTACGCGGGCCGGGAGGCTCTCACCGCATGAGGCGGTGGAGCTGGCCGTCCAGGTGACGGAGGCGTTGCAGGCGGCCCACGGGCGGGGCGTCGTCCACCGCGACGTCAAGCCCGGCAACGTCCTCCTCACGAGGTCCGGACACGCGAAGGTCGCGGACTTCGGCATCGCCCGGGCAGCCGAGGCCACCACCATCTCCGAGCCCGGGGACATCCTGGGCAGCGCGAGGTACATGTCCCCCGAGCAGGCGGCCGGCGGGCGGGTCGGCCCGACGAGCGACCTGTACTCGTTGGGCGTGGTCCTCTACGAGATGCTCACCGGGGGGGTCCCGTTCGACGTCGCCACCCCAGCGGACGTGCCCGCCGAGCACGCGAAGGGTACGCCGCGCCGCCCGAGGGAGGCGAACCCGGAGGTTCCGGAGGCCCTGGACGCCTTGGTCATGAGGCTCCTGTCCGCCAGCCCCAAGGACCGTCACGGCAGCTCCGTTGAGCTCCTCGGGGAATTGGGCAGGGTAAGGAAGGGCTCCCCCCGGCGGCCCCTTCGCCGAGCGAAGCGACCACCGCGGCCTTGGGGAGCCCGATGGCACCGGCGTCCGCCCCGCCCGCGTCCGCCGGCCCCGACGGCGCGCGCAGCAGGGGATCGTGGCGGATCATCGCGGCGTTCGTCGTGCTGATCGGCGTGCTCGGCGTCGCAGGCTGGGTGCTGCTGCGGGATCCCGGCGGGGCCGACATGCCGGGACCCGCGGGGGGCGCGCCTGAGGAGCAGCCCAAGGGCGCCGATAGGGCGCGGCCCGGCCCTAAAGCGGTCGAGGTGCCCGCGGTCGAAGGCTTGGCGGCGCAGGAGGCGCGCGAGCGCTTGGCAGAGGCCGGTTTCGATGTCGGGGTCCGACACCGGGAGGACCCCGAGGAAAGCGCAGGCAAGGTCCTCGAGCAGTCGGTAGCGGGCGGCGAGGAGGCCGACGAGGGCTCGAAGATCCTTCTCACGGTCGGCGAAGGCACGGGAGTCGTGCAGACACCGAACCTGGTCGGCCTCACCTACCCGCAGGCGGAGATGGAGCTGGAGCGGGCGGGCCTCCTGCTGGGCGGCGTTAGCGAGGCTCCGAGCGAGACTGTGCCCCCCGGCGTGATCGTGGCCCAGGACCCGGTGCCGGGAACGGACCTGGACCCGGGTTCCTACGTGCGCCTCACCACCAGCGTCGGCCCACCGGAAGAGACGACCTACGGGTACTAGGGCCGGTCCGTTCCCCGAGGCGCCCCAGGTTCCCGAAGCGCAAGGGCGTGCCGGTCCTCATTGGCGCCTGGCCAGGTACACGCCCACGAGCGTGATGACCCCGCCGACGATCTTTTCCGCCCCCAGGACCTCCCCGAAAAACACGACGCCCGAAGCGACCCCCGTCAGGGAGATCAGGTACTGGTAGACGAGGGCCCGGTTGGCCCCGATGCGGGAGACGCCCCTCTGCCACGCGGAGAAGGCGAACGCCGTGGCGAAGACTGCCGAGAAGGCCACCGCGGCCCACGCCCCCGCGCCGACGCCCCCCCACCCCGCCCCCGCGAAGAACGGGACGGAGAGCAGCAGGACGAGGGGACCGCCGAACAGGATCGGGTAGGTGGCCACCGCCAGGGGGGAGTACCGCCCCAGCAGGCGCATCGAGAGCACGGTGTAGGCCCCGAACCCCATGGCGGCCAGGAGCACCAGGAGGTCCCCGATCAGGCTTGCGCTTTCGACCCCGAGGCCCTCGTAGAAGATCACCCCGACCCCGAGGATCGAGAGGCCCAACCCCGAGATGCCCCTCCACGTCGGCCTCTCCAGCCCGAGCAGGAAGCCGAAGAGCAGCCCCCACACGGGCGCGGTGGCGAAGATGAAGCCCGTGTTGGCGGCGCTGGTCAGGCTCACGCCGAACGTGAAGGTGGTCTGGCCCAAGGCTACCCCGAGGCAGCCCAACCCGGCCATCGGGAACAGGTCCTTCCGGGCCAACCTGCTCCCCGGCTCGAGGGCGCGCAGCACGAGGTACATCAGCAGGCCAGCCACCAGGAACCGGACGGCCACGATAGAAACGGGAGATATGGATTGCGCGGCGAACTTTGTGGCGGCGTAGTTGGTGCCCCAGAACACGGCGGCGAGGATCAAGGAGGCTTCCGTTAGCAGCGACGTTTTGCTCTTGACCTCGGTCATGGCCCCGCAGTCTACCGCCCGGACATGAGGGTCACCCGCCCGGGGTTCTCTGCAAATGCCACCTCAGCCCCCACGCTCGAAACGTGGGCTTTCGTCCCCGGCAGGGGTCTCCTTCCACGCGGCGGGGGCGCGTCCTAGAAGTGCCCTTGCCGGTTTTTCATGAACAGCGGCTTGCGGGCTGAGCACATCAGCATGTGCTCAGCCCGAACGACCAGAGCGCTCTGTAAGTTCGGCCTGAAGGCGGGAGAGGTCGAGGCGGTCCGAGAGGCGACCGCCGTCGGTCGCTAGCTCCGGGTAGTGATGTTCGAGCAGGTCTAGCCTCTGGGTGGTTCTATCTATGGCGTCGTACGCGCGACGCAGCTTGTCCTCCCATTCCTGCGTTCGAGGGGTACGGAGGCTCCCATAGGCCTCGTCCCGCATACGGTGGATGCGCTCGGCGAGCCGCACGTGACGTTCGTACTGATCCAGGTACAGGTCGTATTTCCTCTGGAAGAAATTGGCGACGGAGCCGCTCCGGCCGCGTGGGGTCACATCGTCGTCCGGATGCGGCACCTTGACTCCTAGGAGCGGTGCGCCGTCTTTGGGCCGCGGCGCCGCCGCACCCGGGGCGCCAGCCTTCGGTGCGCCCTCCCGCCTCTGCTCGCCGTCTTCTGCAGAGGAGACCTGCGCGCCTCTACCC
The DNA here is from genome assembly GCA_902805985.1 of uncultured Rubrobacteraceae bacterium. GTDB lineage: Bacteria > Actinomycetota > Rubrobacteria > Rubrobacterales > Rubrobacteraceae > Rubrobacter_D. Next base: position 424 of record CADCUW010000279.1, on the reverse strand, counting down.
GGCGCTTCTCGCACGTTTCGATCCGCCCCTTCCGGCGACGGGAAGTTGCCCGACGATTCTTCGCCCGCCCTTTGCCCGAGAGGCTGCCCAACCACCTCCGGGATCCTCTCCCTTCGCCCCGGCTCTCGTTGCCAGCTCTCCTCCGAGTCCTGACCTTGTTGCCGCACAACCCTCAGCAGCAGCGCTTCCGATTCGCGTAGGAGCTCCAGGCGCTCCTCGGCCAGGTCGACGTAGCGGCGCGCCGTGCGCAAAAAAAGGATGGCGACGACCAAGAGCGCTATCCCTATTGCCAGTCCGGAACCGATGCCGATATACACCAACGTCGCGCTCAACCCTTCCATCTCCTTCCGATCGCCACCACATTCGAGTCTGAGGCAACCACTTTAGGGTGTATTAAAGTGTACAAGCCACAGGTTAGCAAACG
>CADCUW010000278.1 GCA_902805985.1 uncultured Rubrobacteraceae bacterium | reverse complement strand
CTAGCGCCTCCAGCATCGCGAGAACGCCGATGGTCGCGTACACCACGCCCTTGGCAACGTAGCCGAGCCGCGCCATGACCCTCACCCAGGGTCTCGCGTGCCCGGCGGCCACCTCGGCATGATCCTTCGCCCCTTCGACCACCCGGTCCGTACGCCCCAACAGCCAACCACCTTCCCGGTCCCAGTACCCGCGATACTCTACACCCGCCGCCCGCCCACCGTCGGCGCCCTCGAGCCGGATGTATCCCGGACGTCGCGATCCAACTACACGGTCGGCCTGCTCCGTGGTCCCGAAAGGTAGAGCTTCTCTGCCCTACCAGGTATGTAGCCCGCGGTCGGGACGATGGTACGCCGGCACACGAACGGACCCGGCACGAAACCATTGGGCGCGATATATTGAGCCCATGAGGGCCGCTCTCGCGCAGATCAACACCACCGTCGGCGACGTGTGGGGCAATGTCGAGAGGATGAAGGGCGCCCTGGAGCGGGCCGTTGACGCCGGCGCCGACCTCGTCGCCTTCCCGGAGCTGACCGTCACGGGCTATCCGCCGGAGGACCTGCTCATGCGCCCGAGCTTTATCCAGGAGAACCTGGAGGGCCTGGCGGAGTTCGCGCGGGCCGTGCCGGAGGGGGTCGTCTGCGCGGCGGGCTTCGTGGACCTGCACGGCGACCTCTTCAACGCCTGCGCCGTCGTCTCCGGCGGGGAGGTTCTGCACCGCTACCACAAGCGCTACCTGCCGAACTACGGCGTCTTCGACGAGAACCGCTACTTCAGGGAGGGGACGGGCTCTGCGATGCTGGACCTCGGTGGTCCTCTCGTCGGGGTGAGCGTCTGCGAGGACATCTGGTACCCTGGCGGGCCGGCGAGAGAACAGGCGCTGGCCGGCGCGAGCGTGCTGCTCAACATCTCCGCCTCGCCCTACCACCGGCAGAAGGGCGCCTTCCGGGAGAGGATGCTCGGCGTGCGGGCCTCGGACTACGAGTGCTACGTCGTGTTCTGCAACCTCATCGGAGGGCAGGACGAGCTCGTCTTCGACGGGCACTCGGTGGTCTTCGATCCCGAGGGGAGGCTAGTGGCCCGGGCGAAGCCTTTCGAAGAGGACCTGCTCCTCGCTGACCTCCACCCGTCGGCTTCGCTCATACAGCGTCTTCACGATCCTCGTCCCCGCAAGGAGAACCCCGAGCACGACTCGGAGATCATCCCCGTCCCGACCCGCGGGGACCGCCCGGCCGCGCCGGACGTGGGGACACGGGTCTCGCCGTACCCTTCCGAGGAGGGCGAGGTCCTTGAGGCGCTCGTGCTGGGCCTGCGCGACTACTTCCGCAAGAACGGGTTCTCCCGCGCCGTGCTAGGTCTCTCCGGCGGCATCGACTCCGCCCTGGCCGCCGCGGTCGCCGTCCGGGCCCTGGGTCCCGAGAACGTCACCGGCGTTCTCATGCCGAGCCGCTACACCTCCGACCTCTCGAACACCGACGCCGCGGCGCTCGCCAAGAACCTCGGCGTCGACACGCAGACCATCCCCATCGGGCCGGCCTTCGACGCCTACGGGGAGATGCTCGCCGGGGCTTTCAAGGGGCTGCCAGAGGACGTGACGGAGGAGAACTTGCAGAGCCGTATCAGGGGAAACATCCTGATGGCCCTCTCCAACAAGTTCGGCTGGATCGTGCTGTCAACGGGTAACAAGAGCGAGATGAGCGTCGGCTACTCGACCCTCTACGGCGACTCGGCCGGCGGCTTCGCCGTCATAAAGGACGTCCCGAAGAACCTCGTCTACAGGGTCTCGCGCGAGGTCAACAGGGTGGAGGGGCGGGAGATGATCCCCGAGTCCGTCCTTGACAAGGAGCCCTCCGCCGAGTTGCGCGAGGATCAGCGTGATACCGACTCCTTGCCGCCCTACGAGGTGCTCGACCCCATCCTCGAAGCGTACATAGAAGAGGACAAGGGCATCTCAGAGATAGTGGCCGCGGGCTTTGACGAGGACGACGTCCGGCGCATCGTCGGCCTCGTGGACCGGGCCGAGTACAAGCGCCGCCAGGCCCCCATCGGCATAAAGGTCACGGGCCGCGCCTTCGGTCGCGACCGCCGCATGCCCATCACCAACCGTTTCTCCGAGCGCAGGGGCTGAGCCGGTCTCCGGCGACCCTTCAGGACGAGCTCGACCGCCCGTGTCCCTTCACGCGACGTCCCGCCGGCGCAACAGGAGGGCTGAGAGTAGGACGAAGATCAGGGTGTAGGCGGAGAGGGTGAGTGCGGCCCGTTCCGGCTCCACGACGGATTGCGGCACCCCGAGGCCTTTGGGGGCTGGACCGAAGGAGTTGATAAGGGCGTAAGAGTTCTCGTTGAAGAGAAACTTGAGCGCCAGCTCGAACCTCTCGTTGGCGGCCAGCAGGGTGGCTGCGATGCCCTCCAGCAGCAGGGCGTAGACCAACCCCAGCCCTATGGCTAGCGGCGTGCCGCGGAACAGCGTGGCGAGAAAGGCGCCAAGCGAGGTCCACACGGCCGAGATCAAGAACCCGCACCCCAGCGCGCGCAGCGTCTCCCCGGGGGGCGGCCACTCCACCGCCACGCCCTCGAGCCGGGCTATCGCGTAGCTGCTGATCGCGCCGGCGCCGAAAGCCAGCAACACCAGCGCCGCGACGACCGTGGCCAGCAAGAGGATCTTCCCGAAGAACACCGCGAGCCTGCCGGGACGCTGCGTGAACGCCGTCTTGAACGTGCCCCAACCGTGCTCGCTCCCGAGCGCGAGCGCGCCTAGGATGAGCGCCACGGGTCCGCCGGTGCTTGGAAACCCGCTCAACACGTTGGAGAGCAAATTCTCCGGGAAAAGGACCGCTATAAAGTCTCGCGGGTCGGTGCCCGGCGGAAAAGAGCCCTCGGGCGGGCTCGCGAACACGAGGTACGTCAGCACGTACCCGAAGAGGACCACTAGGGCGAACCAGACCGCGGCCAGGACCCAGACCGCCGGGCGCCTGCCGAGCTTGAGCGCTTCGGCCCGGAAGCTCGCGCCCACCCTAGACTGTCTCCCCGCCGGTGAGCTCGAGGAAGGCTTCCTCCAGAGATCGCTCGGCCGGGCGCAACTCGCTCACCCGCAGCCCCGCTGAGACGAGCTTGGCGTTGATCTCTGCCGCCCGCTCGGGGGCCGTTGTTAGCCTGAGCGCCCCGTCCTTGCTCTCCACGCCCTCAACGCCTTCCAGCCTCTCCGCAATCCGGGCCGCATCCCCCAAAGGTTCGACCCGGACCAGCAATACCTCGCCGCCCCTGAGGTCGGCGACCGCGCCCTCGGAGATCAGGCGCCCCTTGTGGATCACGCCCACCCGGTCGCAGACCTGCTCGACCTCGCCGAGAAGGTGGCTGGAGAGCAGTACCGTCCGCTCGCCCGTGCCCAGGCGCCTGATAAGCGCCCTCATGTCCGCCACGCCCTTCGGGTCGAGCCCGTTGGTGGGCTCGTCGAGGATAAGGAGGTCAGGGGCCTTGAGCAGCGCCGCGGCCACCCCGAGGCGCTGCTTCATGCCCAGGGAGTACTTCTTGTACCGGTCCTTCGCCCTGCCGGAGAGCTCGACCGTCTCGAGGACTTCCGCCACGCGTCGGTTCGAGACGCCGGAGTAGCGGGCCATGACTTTGAGGTTGCCCCCTCCGGAAAGGTAGGGGTAGAAGGCGGGCGACTCTACCAGGGCGCCCGTCCGCGCGAGCCCGTCGGGCGAGCCCGGCGTGAGGCCGAGCACCTCGGCTGTGCCGCGGGTGGGCCGGATCAGGCCGAGCAGCATCTTGAGGGTTGTGGTCTTGCCGGCACCATTCGGGCCGAGGAAGCCGTAGACCTCGCCGCGCCCGACGGAGAGATCCAGGTCGTCCACGGCCGTGACGCCACCGTAGCGTTTGGTAAGCTCGCGGGTCCGGACGAGGGGTGATGCATCCGGCCGGCTCTCTTCGGGGGCTCGCGGAACGTCTGCCGCCAAGCGGGACCTCCTTTCGGGGGTACACCTTGTATTCTCGCCCAGCGCCGGGGGCGTGTCTAATCCCCGATCCAGGGACCCCTACCAGAGTTTGCAGACGGGGTCAGGCGGAGGCCTGGCCCATGCGGAACCGGAGTTGGACGGTGGTGCCGCGGCCTGGGGCTGAGATCACGTCGAACTCGGCCCCGACCTCGCGGGCGCGTTCGCGCAGGTAGTCGAGGCCCATCCCCGGTGGAGGGTCTTCGGGGTCGAAGCCGCGTCCGTCGTCGCGCACGCGCACGATGAGCAGGTCGCCGACGCGCCGGGATTCCAGGTGCATGTTGTCGGCGTAGGAGTGCTTGGCGACGTTCCAGAAGGCCTCCACCGCGAACCTGTAGACGGCGGCTATCTCCATCGGCGAGAGGCTCTCCAGGGGGGCCTGGAGGTCTTCGTGGGTCTTTATGCCGAAGTACTCCTCGAACCTGACGAGGCGGTGCCGGAGGTAGCTGCGGGGGCGCAGGCCGGCCTCGCCGTGCACGGAGGTCTGCATCTCCTCGTACGGGCGCGAGACCTGGTACTCCGTCTCGCGCGAGGCGCGCAGGGCGTTTGAGACCATCCGCATGGCCCCGTCGTGCTCGCCCCGGCGTCCGGCGTCCAGGGCCGTGCGGAGGGTGATGGAGACCCCGTGCACCCCCTGCTTGACGGTGTCGTGCATCTCTGAGAGCACCCTGCCCTCCTCCAACTTCCGGGCCATCGTCTCCCGTTCGTCCGAGAGCCGGCGGCTGGTGGCTGAGACCAGTGCGACGCGCAGGGCGAAGTAGAGGAGGATCACGGCGGTGCCCGCCGCCGCGTACGAGGGCAGCGGGGGGTGCGTGGCCGCCCAGAGGAGCACCACGGTCAGATGGACCGCAGGCGAGAGCGGCCCGAACCAGAAGAGAAAGACCCGCCACGGCTCTATCCTCAAATGCTCGCCCCCGGTTACGGGCGCGGCTTCCAGCGCGGCGAGGGCAACGCAGGCGAGGCCCAAAGCCCAGATCATGTCGGGCCAGCCGGTGTTCTGGTAGGTGCCCGCCGCCCGCTCCACGAGGTAGTACCCGTCCGCCACCGCGAACGCGAGGAAACTCCCCGCGAGCGCCCCGGCGAACGGCGGCCTGCCGGCCGCGGAGAGGACCACCAGGCAGAGGAAGAGCAGCGCGGCGTCGAACAGGACCCACGAGAGGGTGGAAGAGACCTCCCACCACCCGGCCGCCCCCGAGACCGCCGTCTCGAGGACGAAGTACCACACCAGGATGCCGGTAGAGAGGACGATGCACAGCGCGTCGAGGCTGGTGACCAGCGAGATCCTGCGCGCCGCCAGCCCCACCAGGAGGAGCAGGGCGCCCCCGAAGAACAGGTAGGAGACGAGGTAAGCCGCGTGCGGGAGGGTGGCGCCCTGCACGCCGAGGGGGAACTCCTGGAGGCCCGACCAGCCGATATCACCGGCGAAGTTGGCGACCACGCCCGCGCCGAGCAGCCCCCAGAAGAGCCGCTGCCGGTCCTGCGCATCCCGGATCGCCCGCGCGAGCGAGAAGAGTACGAACACGGCCGCGCCGAGGTAAAGGGTGTTCGCCACCAGGTACCGCCCGTCGGAGCCGTCCGGAAGCGCCGCGTAGATGAGTGCGCCGATAGACCAGCACACGAAAACGGCGACAGGGGCGACCCTGGCGCCGCGCCCGCCGCGCGACTTCACCGCATCCGTAATCTGTGCCAACCGCCCTCCAGAAACCGGCCTGCCCCCATCGTACCAAGCAACACTTGATGGGGCCAGCCTCCCGGCGGGTGCTACAGTTACCTCTCTTGGCGGAGAGGATTCGGGAGGTGCGCGTGGAATACAGGCGTCTTGGGGGGACGGGTCTCATGGTCTCCGAGTTGTGCCTCGGCTGCATGACGTTCGGCCGGGAGGCGGACGAGGAGGCATCCAGAGGGCTCGTCGCCCGCTTTATCGAGGCCGGGGGCAACTTTATAGACACGGCCGACGTCT
>CADCUW010000277.1 GCA_902805985.1 uncultured Rubrobacteraceae bacterium | reverse complement strand
ACCTGCCGCGAGCGGGCCGAGAGCGAGGAGTCCTACCCGAACGCCCGCCCGGAGCTCGTGCGCGCCGCCCACTTCGTCGCCTCCCGCCACGGCCTGGACGCGGACCTCGTGGACGTCGAGGCTCGGCGCTCCGTCCCGGCGCGGGAGATGGTCGAGAAGCTACTCGCCTTCACGCGCCCGGCGCTCGAAGAGTTCGGCGACTGGGAGGAGGTCTCTTCGCTCGTGGGCGAAACCCTTCGGGGAGGCAACGGCGCGAGTCGCCAGCGCCGGGCCTACGGACGCGCGGGGCGGCTCGAAGAGGTGGTGGACATGCTGATCGAGGAGACGGCGCAGGGGACGAACCTGGTATGAACCAGCCTGGTAACGACAGCGCCCTTGCCGGGCGGGTAATGGTGGGTAGATGTCGGGTCCGTCCCGAGTTACGCTCCGAGTCGCCTCAAGCTCAATGCACCCATCCCTTACTCGTCGACCACGGGTAACGCTGCTCCGAGGACGCGCTCGCCACTCAGCCGCTCTTGTCTTCTCTACCGGATGGGCTCCTAGACAGACCCGCAGAGTTCTTCGCTCAAGGCCCAAAGCATCTTCCTGGCCTCCGCGTCGTAGGCCTGCCGGTTGGCGCGCGCCTCCTGCGACCCGTCGAAGTAGCATCCCGTGACCCCTTCGAGGTCGGGCGAGGCGGCCAGACGGATGACGGCCTCGGTCCCCTCCTCGACGGTGCTCATCGTGTATCCGAAGGTGTCGTGAACCATCTTGGTGTTCATCAGGGACGCCGGGTGCAGGGCGTTGACGGTCACGCCTGTGTCCCGAAGGCGCTCTGCCAGCTCGAAGGTGAACATGACCTGGGCGAGCTTGCTCCGGGTGTACGCCCCCATGGCCTCGTAGCCCTTCTCCAGCATGGGGTCTTCGAAGTCCATCGGGCTCTGGCCGGCCGAGGCGACGTTGACTATCCGGGACGGGGCGGATTCCCGGAGCAGCGGCAAGAGCAGGCCCGTGAGCAGGAAGTGGGAGAGGTAGTTCACGGCAAAGGTGAGCTCGTGACCGTCCTCGCTCTCCTCGCGCTCTCGGACGATGACGCCCGCGTTGTTGACGAGCACGTCGAGGTGATCGTGCTCCGAGAGGACTTGCTCGGACAAGCCGCGCACCTCGCCGAGCGAGGAGAGGTCCGCCACGTAGGAGCCCAGCTTCTTGCTACCCGTGTGGGTCCGCACCTCCTCGAGCGCGGCATCGAGGCGTTCGGGGCTGCGGCCGTGCAGCAGCACGGTGGCGCCCTTCGCCGCGAGCTCTCGGGCGACACGCCTGCCCAGGCCGTCGGTGGCGCCCGTCACCAATATTGTCGACTCCGCCGCGTCTCTCACGATCACTACCTCCCGGCTACGACTCTACCGTTCGCCAGCTGCACGCTCCATCCTAAAGCACGGACCTTGAGATCGCCGTCTGGCGCGATGCGCAGTACCTTCGCGGACGGCACGAGCGTTGCGAACCCGGGAGCCATCCCCGCGGCGCCCCCGGGTCGTTGAACGCGGCCCAAACGTCCCTGCAAGAGGAGATGACCTCCTGACCGGGGCGAGGGCTCGCTTCGGTGTCTGGGGTCTTTAGAATGGTTTTATGCGCGTACCCTGGCCGGTCCGATGCATTCCGCGCCTGGGGAGGGATTGCGGCGGGAAGTATAGGCAGCCCGCGTCAACCATGTGGCTGGTTACGATAGGCAGGTTGAGCCAGAAGCCTTACGGGACCGGCGTACTAGGCCGAGACGCAGCACGGACGGAGAAGCTCTGCATCGCCCCGGTGGGCTTCCTCCCGGCGGGGCCCCGCCGGGACGGTCTTACTGTAGCGCTTGGCCCACGAGATGACCTTGAGCAATATACCCTGTCCTCAAGGACCCCTGCACTACAAGAATAGAATGCTTATCCCTCTTTCGAGGGTGGGCGTGTATGATCGTCTGGGGAAGCTTCGGGAGAGGAGAAGCGGTGGAAGGCGAGCATGTGAGGACCTCAGAGACCCACCCGATCTATGCAGACTTCGTGCCCGAGGAGCACACGAAGGTACCGGGCAGGCTCGGCATGACCTTCGCCCCTGGAATGAGGACGCCCGGGCGGCACGGGCGCTGGGAGCGGGACCTGGAGGCGGACCTGAGGGTGCTCAGGGAAGAGCACAGGGCGGACGTGCTCGTCTCGGTGCTCGAAGAGCACGAGTACGGCGGCTACGGCATCCCCGAGCTTTTCGAGCGAGACCGCGTGGGAGGCATAGAGGTGCTCCGCTTCGCCATAGAGGACATGGACGTCCCCAGGGAAGCGGAGGCCGAGGAGTACGAAGGGCTTATTCGAAACATAGTGGAGCGCATGCGCGGGGGAGAGAACGTGGTCGTCCACTGCCGCGGCGGCCTCGGGCGCACGGGCACCGTCGCCGCTTGCGTCCTGGTCGCCATCGGGGAGCACTCCGCCGACGAAGCGATAGACGCCGTGCGGGCGGCCAGGAGGGGCACCGTCCAGACCGAAGGGCAGGAGAACTTCGTGCGCCGCTTCGAGGCGACCCTCCGCGGGCGAGGGGGCGGCTAACCGTGAACCCCGAAGACCTGCAATCACTACCGCCGAGGGAAGGCAGGCGAGCCGGAGCTATCCTGGGCCTCGCCGTCGGTGACGCGCTCGGCGCCACCCACGAGTTCTGCTCTCCCGAAGAGGTGCCCGAAGGTCCGCTCGGGATGGTCGGCGGCGGGTGGCTGGACCTCGAGCCCGGCGAGGCCACAGACGACACCGCGCTGACCATGGCCGTCCTTGCAGGCTACGAGGGTGGCTCGCTGGATCTGCGCCGGGTGCGGGACGAGATGCTCTCCTGGCAGGACACGGACCCCAAGGACATCGGCAACCAGACCCGCAAGGCCCTCGACTACCTCAGGGTCCACCCGGAGGCGCTCTCGCTGCCCGAAGACCCGGACGCCCAGGGCAACGGCGCCGTGATGCGGGCCGCGTCGCACGGGGCGAAGGCCGGGAGCGCCGAGGAAGCGGTGGAGAACGCCTGGATAGAAGCTGCGCTCACGCACCCCTCCTGGGAGGCACGGGCCTCGGGCGCCCTCGTCGCCGCCCTCGTCGCCAACCTGATCGACGGGGTCCGGCCCGAAGGCGCCTTGAACGCCTCGTACGCGCTCGTCGAGGGCAGGGACGAGCCCGGCAAGCACGTCCGCGAGACGCTGCGGCCGCTAGACGGCTACGAGCACGACCCGGGCGGCTGGACCGTCTACACCACGCGCCTGGCCCTGCTCGGCCTGCTCGACGCGCCGGACTTTCGCCCGGGACTCGAGCGCGTGATACGCCTCGGGGGAGACGCCGACACCAACGGCGCGGTCGCAGGGGCGGTCCTCGGGGCCCGGTTTGGCGTAGGGAGTATCCCTTCCGAGTGGCTGCATGACGTGAGGGGGCGAGAGGATCTGCTGCACTTGCTCTAGCGGGGGTTTGTTGAAGTAGGAGAAAGGGCCTGATGGCGTCCCAGAGAGGCCTGACCTGCGGTTGGATTCAAGCGTATTTACCGCGATCGAGCAAGCGCATTCCGAGCGATCCCAGCCCGCGTATCCCGTCCCAACAAACCACTCCAAGCGCCTCTTCGAGCCCCCCCGGCGGTCTTCCCGCATGCGTGGCATGAGGTGAGTGTAGATGTCCAGGTTGACGCGCTTGGTGCGATACTCGTCCGTTCGAGCTTATCGTCCTTGCTAGCGTCTAGCTGGTCTCTGCGCACGTTCGGGGGGTGGCGAGGCTAAGGCTACGTCCCACCTCACTACTTTACTAGTACGTCGCCCTACCACCGCTGGCGTCGTAGCACTGGCCCGTGACGAAGCTCGCGTCGTCTGAGGCCAGGAAGTGCACCACCGCCGCCACCTCCTCGGGCCGCCCCATCCGCCCCATCGGGACCTTGCTCGTCATGTACTCGATGGCCTCCGGTCCGAGCTGCTCGAGCAGCGGCGTCTCGATAACCGCCGGCGCCACGCAGTTCACCCTCACCCCGTCGTCGACCACCTCCTTGGCCAGAGCCTTGGTCAGGCAGATCACCCCGGCCTTGGAGACCGAGTAGGGGATCATGTTCGGGTTGCCCTCCTTGCCCGAGATAGAGGCCACGTTGACCACGGCACCCGCCCCCCGCTCGCGCATGCGGGAGATCGCTGCCCGGCAGCAGTAGAAGGTGGCGGTCAGGTTCAAGCCCATCACCCTCTCCCAATCTTCGTCGGTGACCTCAGAGAGAGGGGCGTCGCTGCCGGTAATGCCGGCGTTGTTCACCAGTATGTCGAGCCCGCCGAAGAGGGCGATGGCGCGCTCGACCATAGCTTCGACCTCGTCGGGCCTGGTAACGTCCGCGACAGCCTCCACTGCCTCCGCCCCCCCTTCGCGCAGCCGGTCTACGGCTGCCAGGGCGCTCCGTTCGTCGACGTCGGCGACCACCACGCGCGCGCCGGCCCGCGAGAGGCGCTCTGCGACGGCGAAGCCTATTCCCCGCGCGGCCCCGGTGACGATGGCGACCCTCTCCGGCAGTTCCAAGAACATGGCCCGGCTCCTCTCCCCATCCCCCATCGCACGGTTACGCCCTTATCCGTTCGGCGCCATCTTACCGAACAATGCCACCTGCAGCCGTGACCAACGACCGTACCCGAGGGAGGGCATCGCGGCGAAGAGAAACCCTGCGCCCCGTTCTACGCCGTTCCACGTCGTTCCGCGTCTCTTCGCAAGGTGGAGGAGGGAGCACAGCGCAGAGCCTCTTTACTACTGACGCCGGGCCAGGTACACGCCAAAGAGGATTATCGCCCCTCCGATGATCTTCTCGACCCCGAGCCCCTCACCCAGGAGAATCATGCCGGAGGCGACCCCGACGAAGGTGATGAGGTACTGGTAGACGAGCACTCTGTTGGCACCAAGCAGGGAGGCTCCCCTCTGCCAGGCGAAGAACCCGAATGCGGCCACCAGGACGGTCGAGTAGGCGACCGCCGCCCACGCACCGGCGCCCATCGCATCCCAGTCCGCCCCCAGCAAGCCCGGCAGGGCGAACGGCAGAGCGGCCAGCCCCCCGAAGAGCATGGTGTAGGCCGCGACCACCAGCGGCGAGTACTTCTCGAGGAGGGGCAAGGACAGAACGGTGTAAGATCCCCAGCACACCGTGGCCGCCAGGACCAACAGGTTTCCCTCGAGGCTCGAGCCGCTCCCTCCCAGACCCCCGTACACGACGACGATGATGCCCAGGAAGGCTATGCCCACCCCGAGTATGCCCCTCAAAGTGGGCCTCTCCAGCCCCAGCACGGAGCCCAGGATCATGCCCCACACCGGGACGACCGCATAGAGGAGGGCGGTATCCGACGCGTTCGTGAGGTTCACGCCCGAGGTGAAGAGCATGTTCGTCATCCCGACACCCAACGCGCCAACCCCCATCATGGTCAGCAGATCCCCCCGCTCGACGCCTCTCCCGTAACCCAGGCAGCGTGCGACGCTGAGGAGCAGCAGACCGGCCACCGTGAACCTCAGGGCCACGAAGGGCAGAGGGGCAAAGGCGGATACGGCGTACTTGACGGCCACGGGGTTGGTGCCCAACAGGAGGACCGCCGCAAGCAGGAAGAGTTCCGTACGATGGGTCGCCTTCGACCGTTCGTCTCTGCGGCCCGCCCCGACCGGTTCTTCGGTGGTGAGCGATGCGGCGGGCGTGCCCCTTGCCACGTGCCTCAACGTTTTCCGGCTCTCGTCATTTGCCCCATCGCCCCGCTCGTCCTGTGACCATTTGACAGACAATAACAAAACGAAACGTTCTGTCCAGTAATCTACCTCTCTCCGCGGTGACGCGGGCTGCTAGTATGCGGGCCGTGGAGCAACCCGCAGAGAATCACCCGGGGCCCCGACCGCCGGGCCGGCCTCGCAGCGAGAGGGCGCGCCGGGCGATCCTGCAGGCCGCCAACGAGCTGCTCGAGGGCGAGGGGTTCGCCGCGGTAACGGTGGAGG
>CADCUW010000276.1:1536-5989 GCA_902805985.1 uncultured Rubrobacteraceae bacterium | reverse complement strand
CAAGCGGAGGGAGTACTCGCGGACGGCGCCCGAGACCGAGAGTGGTGTCGGGCCGATGGACGCGGTCTTTACCAAGTGCGAGCGGTGCGGGCAGCCCATCTACGAGAAGGACCTAGCCGCCCGGTTCAACGTCTGCCCGCACTGCGAGTTCCACTACCCGCTCCCGGCCCCCCAGCGCGTGAGGCTCCTCACCGACCGCGGCTCCTTCGAGGAGCGCGATGGGGGCCTGTTTGCAAGCGATCCTTTAGGCTTCGAGGGCTACGAGGAGCGGCTCGAAAAAGCGCGCCGCAAGACCGGGCTCGACGACGCGGTCTTGAGCGGTGTCGGGTCTGTCGGTGGGCGGCGGGTGGCGCTCGCGGTCATGGACTTCCGGTTTATCGGGGGGTCGATGGGGAGCGTGGTCGGGGAGAAGGTCGCGAGGACCGTGGAGCGGGCCTATGCGGAGGAGATCCCGCTCGTGATAGTGTCCGCCTCCGGAGGGGCGAGGATGTTCGAGGGCGTCTACTCGCTCATGCAGCTCGCCAAGACCAGCGTCGCGCTCTCGCGGTACGTAGAGGGGTCGTGGCCCTACATCTCCATCCTCACGGACCCGACGTTCGGGGGGGTGACGGCCTCGTTCGCGACGTCGGCCGACGTCGTGCTCGCGGAGCCTGGGGCCAGGATCGGCTTCGCCGGCGCCCGCGTCATCGAGCAGACCACCAAGGAGCGGCTGCCGGAGGGCTTCCAGACCGCCGAGTTCCAGAGGGAGCACGGGATGGTGGACCGGATCGTGCACAGGCTGGCCCTGAGGGACGACCTTGAACGGTTGCTGGGGTTCGTCGCGTGATACTTGACTTCGAGAGACCGATAAAGGAGCTCGAGGCCAGGATCTCCGAGCTTCACCGGCTCGCGGGGGAGAGCTCGGGCCTGCAGGCCGAGATCTCGCGCCTCGAAGGGGCCCTGGACGCTGCCAAACGACGGATCTTCACGAACCTCTCCCCCTACCAGCGCGTGCAGGTCGCCCGCCACCCCGACCGTCCGAACTTCAAGGCGTACCGCGACGCTTTGGCCGACGACTTCTACGAGCTCTCCGGCGACCGGGCGCACGGCGAGGACCACGCGGTGCGCGGCGGCTTCGCCAGGCTCAAGCGGGGCGGTCACAACGTCGTCCTGATCGGACACGACAAGGGCTCGGACGTCGAGAGCCGCGTGAGGGGCAACTTCGGCATGGCCCACCCGGAGGGCTACCGCAAGGTGCGCCGACTCTACGATTTGGCCGCCCGCTTCAGCCTGCCGGTGGTTACGCTCGTGGACACGCCCGGCGCGTTCGCCGGACGCCAGGCCGAGGAGCGGGGCCAGGCGTGGGCGATCTCAGAAGACCTCATGGCGCTCGCCCGCTCCCCGGTCCCCGTCGTCTGCGTCATCATCGGCGAGGGCGGCTCGGGCGGGGCGCTCGCGATGTGTGCCGCGGACTACGTCGGGATGCTCGAGAACTCGTACCTCTCCGTCATAGCGCCCGAGGCCTGCGCCTCGATCATCTTCCGCGACCCGCGCCGGGCGGCGGAGGCGGCGGAGGCCATGAAGATCACGGCCAGAGACCTGAAACAGCACGAGATCGTGGACGAGGTCCTCGACGAACCCTTAGGCGGCGCCCACAACGAGCCCAAGACCGCCATCGACTCCGTCGGCTCCGCCCTCGAACGGGTGCTCCCGGAGCTTGGGACCATCGACCCTTCAGCCCTCGTCAAACGCCGCTACGAACGCTACCGCAGGATAGGCGACCACGCCATGCGGAACGGGACAGTCTAACGACAGCCCGCGTGTCCACGTAGACGACGGTCAAGAGAATGGCCCCAAAGCGTTCGCCAGATCCGCACGCCATATTCAGGTTCGTGCATTTCTATGCGGATATACTCGATGGTGTGTCGCCTGGTATCTCTTGGAAGGCCCTGATCCGCTTATTCCAGGCTGAGAAAGCGCGGGTCAATGAGATCCTGGATGCAGCTTTCGGAGAACGAGCCTTCCACGCACTCGAGTGAATAGCCTAAGATGGTTGGGAGATGTTGCGCCTGTGGATCGTTGTCGTCCTGGCCATAGGCCTTGTAACCGTGCTGGCCGCATGCGGCCAGCCGCCGAACGTCGACGCCGGGCGCGAGTCCGGCTCCGCAGAACCCTCCCCGTGCCCCGCCGGGCAGACCCGGCTGCAGGTCGACCGCCGGGCGCATCCGGACGAGAGGGCGATCGCCAGCGAGCTCGGTGTCCCCGTCGGGGAGGTCCAGAGGCACTCGGCCCTCTCGGAGCACGCGGGGAGGCTCGCGGTGGCGCTGAACAGGAACGAGCGGGAGACCTACGGATCCCTCGAGATCGTCGACGAGCCGGACCTCGGCATCGTCGTCTACTTCACCGAGGACGGGGAGGAGACTGTCCGCCCCTACGTCAGGTGCACGCCGCTGGCGGGCTTTGTCGAGGTGAGGACCGTCGAGGCGTCCATCGCGGAGCTCGAAGCGGCCCAGGACGAGGCGTACCGCATCGTCACCGAGGAGCTCGGCATCCGCGCGGACTCCGGCATAAACATCCAGAAGAACCGGGTAGAGGTCTACGTGAACGACGAGGGACGCCTCGAGAAGGCCATGAGCGAGGCGGGGGTAGAGATGCCCAAGCACGTGGCGGTCGTTGAGGCCGGGTTGGCCCGCCCATCGTAGCCGGACTTCCGAGAACAATCCTTCCGAAACTGTTTGGAAAAGGGCCGAAGGCTTCTCAACCGGGTGTTTTCGGCGCCAAGAAGCGGCCGATAGAGGTCCCTAAGTACCTTCTTGGTGGTCCTCGAAGTCCAGATTCGGTGGCCGCTTCGCTTTTCCAAACAGTTTCTCCACGCACGCCGGTGCATTAAGGGAGCGCCGCCGCGTACACTGGTTCCGAAGGCGACCAGCACTGTAGGAGGTGGTCGTGCAACCCGAGGAGGTGCTCGAGCTCGTCGGCTCCGCTCCGGAGCGCTACGATGCCGTGCGCGCCGCGTTGCGCTACCGCGCCGACGGCCTCAAGCGCAAGGAGATCGGCGAGCGCATAGTGCGCACCGAGGCTGGCCGACGCGCCTTCCAGATCTCCGCACGGGAAGTCTCTGAGGCGATCTCGTGGCCCGACGGTCCTTGCGGGTGGCGCTCTCTGGCTTGGCACGCCGGCAGGTACCACTGGCGCGTGGAGAAGGGGGCGTCGTGCGGCGGCGTGGGCATCTCCGCCTACAACGGCCGCGGGCGCCTGCCGATCGGGGGCCGCCGGGCAGCGGGTTTGTGTGGGACCGCCGACCTCCCGTGCCGGATGCTATCCGGTCAGTTTTTGTTCTGTGTGGCTTCTGTGCCGTCGCCAAGAGTTGTGCTTCTCACTCACGGTTTGCCGAGCCGGGCCACGGTCTGCGGCGCCACCCGATGCGTTCGCCCAGACATCGGTCGCCCACCGGGAGTGTCATCCGCGGAACGCGTCGACGAGAGCGTTTAGGTAGGCATCCTCGTCGAAGTCGCTCATGGTCATTCGCTGCGCCATGAACCCGGGCACGACGGAGATCAAGACGGGAGTCACTCGCGCCGCCCAAGCCTCCGGGTCCCCGTCGACGCGTGCAGGGTTGCCTGAAGCCCACGCGGTCAACTCAGCGCAGAGCATCCGACCGAGCTGCTCGTACACGCGCGCGACGACCTTGCGCGTCTCCGGCTCCACCGCGGCCTCGGCCCAGATCTGGGGCGCCATGGTCGAGATCGGCTGCCCCCGCATGCTGACCAGGACGGAGCGGGTCAGCTCGCCCGGCGATCGCGGCTGCTCGCCGGCGCCGGCGGCGATCTGCGAGGTCCGCACGGCGAGGGTACGCTCGACTACCGCATGAAAGAGCTCTTGCTTGCCCTCGAAGTAGCTGTAGATCGCCCCGGCCGAGAGGCCCGACTCGTCGATGATCGCCGTGATGGACGATCCGCGGTAGCCCTTGCGGGCGAACACGCGTTGGGCGGCGTTGAGGATCTCGTCGCGGCGGGCGGCTCGGTGGGCGTCTGTGACCTTCGGCATGGTCCCAGTGTACTACAAAGAACGAGCATTCGTTTTATGGCTTCGGTGTGTTACAAAGAACGAGTATTCGTTTTACGAGCGTTCTTTTGAGAGGAGATCTCATGCCCGACACCGAGACCGAGTCGCCAATCGGGGCGGCTAGCCCACAGACGTCGATCCTGCGCACGCTAGCCATCGCCACCGGGTTGACCGCGATCATCGCCTTGATCGTGCTTGCTTTCTCGTGGCCGGCCGTCACGGCCGACCCCAAAGACATCTCCATCGCGGTCGCCGGCCCGGAGGCCGCGGCGTCCGCGATCGAGACCCAGCTCACAGAGGAGAGCGACGGCGTCTTCGACCTCACCGTCGTCGATGACAGGGATGAAGCGGTCGAAGGCATCGAGGAACGCGACTACTTCGGGGCGATCATTTTCGGCACAGGACCCGG
>CADCUW010000276.1:0-1521 GCA_902805985.1 uncultured Rubrobacteraceae bacterium | reverse complement strand
ACTGCTCACCGCATCGGCGAACGGCGCGGTGAACCAGGTTGTCGCACAGCTGTCCGCGCCCCTCCAGACCGCGCTCGCCATCCAGACGCGGGCGGCCGCCGAAGCAAGCGGCCAGGCCGCACCGGACGTGACGCTGGCCGTCACCGACATCGTCCCCTACTCTGACGACGATCCCGACGGCAGCCTGCTGTCGTCGGCGTTCTTCCCCATGCTCTTCGGCGGCATGATCGGCGGCATCATGATCGCCACCCTGATCGCCGGCTCCACGCGTAGGATCCTCGCCGTGACGGTGTACTCTGCATTGGGCGGCCTCGTCCTCGCCGGAATCCTCCAGGGCTGGTTCGGGTCGATCCAGGGCGAGTTCTGGCTCAACGTCGGCGCGTTCTCTATGGCGATCGCCGCGATCGCCGCGCCCATCATCGGGTTCGTCGCTCTCATCGGCCGTGCCGGAACAGCCGTCGGTCCTGTCGTGATGATGCTCTTCGCGAACCCCATCTCCGGGGCCGCGCTGCCTCCGCAGTTCCTCCCCGGCTCGTGGGGCGAGATCGGACAGTGGTTGCCGCCGGGCGCCGCAGCTACTCTCGTACGCGAGCTGTCCTACTTCCCGAGCGCCGACAAGACTTTCCCCTGGCTCGTCCTCACCGGCTGGGTCGTCGGCGGACTCATCCTTGCTCTTGTCGGACACTCCCGCACCACAGTCACCGACAACCGCGCGGAGCCGGCCACCGAGGAAGCATCCTCACGAGAAGCCGTCGTCAGCTCCTGAGCCGAGCATCCTGCATCGTCGAGGGGCGGAAGTGGCAGCTCCGCCCCTCGACGAAGGAGGGTCGGCGTGCCGACCACATCCGTCTGCCGCGTCTATGGCCCGACCGGGCCCACGCGGGTTTAGAAGGATCTGGGGACGTTCGGGATCGAACACGGGCGCCGGAACAAGCGCTAAAACGGCTCACAAGGGTTAAACGGGACCCACGGGCGGCGTCTCCTTCGGATTCAAGACTCGCCCTTCTCTGGGGAACGCGGGTCTTGGTTCCACATCCGGTACCCGAGCAGAACCCTCGCAAACCCGGCAGTTTTCGCCCGCGACCCGGTCGCAGGGGGAGCCCCTCATCTCAGTTGTGACGCCGGCGCTCACGCCAACCGTCCCTTTGGGGCCCGATGACCACCACCGGTTCGTGCTCAGAGCCTGTTTTGCGGCGTAGAAGGTCGGGCCAGTCGAATGAGCATCAAAACGTGTTCACGGGCTTGGTATGGCGTCCGGAAACGCAAGTTTGTAGGTCCTTCAGAGACCGAATCCGTCTACTTGACAGACGCCTGTCCTTATGGCAGTATCCTGTCCTATGGGCAGATGGACCACAGAAGGAGATGCTTTTGGCGAGATAATCCTGGAGGTCTTCCGGCTCAACGGGCGCCTGATCGACGCGGGGGACAGCATAGCGGCCCCCGTGGGCCAGACCAGCGCGCGCTGGCAGGTTCTGGGGGTGGTTGCCGGAGGACCCGCTTCGGTCGCCCAGGTCGCCCGCG
>CADCUW010000275.1 GCA_902805985.1 uncultured Rubrobacteraceae bacterium | reverse complement strand
CCAGGGTGCTCGACGCCTTCAGCTCAAACCTGCGCGAGCTGCACCGCCTCAGCACCGATAGGCACGAGAGCACCGAGGAGCTGTTCGCGGACTATCTGGCCACGGGGCGCGAGGTCTTCAACCTCTCAACCGGCATGATCAGCCAGGTAGAGGGCGAGAGGTACGTCATCCGCGCCATCGACACCTCGGAGCTGAACCTGGAGTCCGGCGACGAGAAGGCGCTCGCGAACACCTATTGCTCCGCCGTGATGCAGAAGAGTGGGACGATCTCGTACGACCGGGTCGGCGAGATGCCGGACATGGCCGTCCATCCGCTGTACGAGAAGTTCGGGATAGAGTCGTACATCGGTACGCCCATACGGGTCGAGGACGAGGTTTACGGGGTGCTGCTATTCTGCTCCACGCGGGCGCGGGAGGGGTCCTTCGAGGCTTCCGAGCGCGAGATCATCGAGCTCATGGCCCAGGGCGTCGGGCGCTCCATAGCGGCCGACCGGGCGCAGGCGGCGCTCAAGGAGAGCGAGGAGCGCTACCGGCTGGTCGCCCAGGCGACGAGCGAGGTGATCTGGGACAACGACCTCACCACAAAAGGCCAGGTCTGGGACGGCGCGACGGAAGACATGTTCGGCTACCCTCCAGAGAAGATGGGTCACACCGGCGACTGGTGGGAAGAGCACCTCCACCCCGACGACCGCGAGCGCGTGCTGACCAACGTCGAGAAGGCGCTAGAGGGGGGCCGTGAGGCCTGGGTCGACGAGTACCGCTTCAGGCGCGCCGACGGCGAATACGTGACGCTGGTGGACCGCGCTTACGCGGTGCGCGATGGGGAGGGCCGCCCGGTCAGAATGCTCGGCTCCATAATGGACGTCACCGAGCGCAAGCGTTCCGAGGAGAGGCTCAGGGAGAGCGAGGAGCGGTACCGCACCCTCGTTGAGGCCGTCCAGGAGGGGATAGCCTTTATCGATCCGGAGGGTGGCGTTGTCAACTACTGCAACGAGGCCTACGCCGAGATCTTGGGCCTCCCGCCCGGTGAGATGGTCGGCCGGTCCTTTTTCGACTTTCTCGAAGGCGAGGAGCGGGAGAAGACGCTCAGGCAGCGGGAGCTGCGCCACGAAGGCGTCTCCTCGTCCTACGAGGTCGTCGCCACGTCCGCCGACGGGACGGAGAAGACCCTCTCCGCCACCGGCTCGCCGATCTTCGATGCCGAAGGCCTGTACACAGGAGCGGTCCAGACCATCGTCGACGTCACCGAGCGGCGGCGGGCCGAGCAGGAGCTGCGCGAGGCCGAGCAGCTCTTCCGTGGCGCGTTCGACGACGCGGCCGTCGGCATGGCCCTCAACGCCCTCGACGGGCGCTTTATCCAGGTCAACGGCGCCCTGTGCGAGATGCTCGGCTACGCGGAGGAGGAGCTGCTCGACCGTTCGTTCAGGGACATCAGCCACCCCGACGACCTCGACGTTAGCGTGCGGCGCGTCGAGGAGCTCGTCAAGGGGGAGAGGGAGCGCTACGGGCTGGAGAAGCGCTACCTCCACGCCGACGGCCACCCTGTCTGGGCCGCGATCAACGTCTCCGCCGTGAGGGACCCCGAGGGCAACCCGCTCTACCTTATCGCCCAGATGCAGGACGTAACCGAGCGCCGGCGGGCTGAGGAGCGGTTGCGCAGCAGCCAGGTTCGTCTCGCCGAGGCGCAGCGCATGGCCAGCATCGGCAACTGGGAGTACGACCTCGCGACCGGGGAGATAACCTGGTCGGACGAGGTCTTCCGCATCTACGGCCACGCCCCGCAAGAGTACGTACCCACCTTTGACCGGCTGTTCGAGGTGGTTCACCCCGAAGACAGACACCTGCTCACCGAGAAGGTCCGCGGCGCCGCGGAGCGGGGCGAACCGTACGACTTCGAGAACCGTGTGATCCTGCCCGACGGCACCGAGCGCGTTGTTCAGCGCCGGGCTCGGGTGGTCCGCGACGAGGAGGGCAGGGTAACCAAACTGGTCGGCACCGTCCAGGACGTCACCAGGCGCAAGAGGGCCGAGAAGGAGATCCGGGAGCTCAACGAGAGCCTGGAGCGCCGCGTCGAGGAGCGCACCGTCGAGCTGCGGGAGAGCGAGGAGCGCTACAGTCTGGTCGTCGAGGGCTCCAACGACGGCATCTTCGACTGGGACCTGACCGACAACACGATCTTCTGGAACGACCGCCTCTTCGAGATCGTCGGCCTCTCGCGGGAGACCTTCACGCCGACGCTGGAGGCCTTCTTCGGGCTCGTTCACCCGGACGACCACGCGAAGGTCTCCGAGGGCATCACGGCGCACCTAGAACGCGGCGAGGAGTTTGAGGTGGAGTACAGGATGCGGCACGCCGGCGGCGAGTACCGCACCTGCGTAACCCGTGGCAAGGCCCAGCGCGACGGGAACGGGGAGCCGTTCCGCATGGCCGGCACCCTGACGGATATAACCGAGCGCAAGAGGGCCGAGGAGGCGCTTCGCTTGCTGGCCGAGGCGAGCGCGGATCTTTCCTCCTCACTCGATTACCGGACCACCCTCGCGAGCGTCGCGCGCCTGGTGGTGCCCCGACTCGCCGACTGGTGCGCCGTGGACATCCTCGAGGAAGACAACTCGCTGCAGCGGATCGCCGTGGCCCACCAGGACCCCGAGAAGGTCGAACTGGCCCACCAGCTCGAGGAGCGCTACCCGGCCGACCCCGGTGCCCCGAGCGGCACTTATAACGTGCTCAGGACCGGCCGCCCACAATTCTACCTGGAGATCCCGGACGAGGTGCTAGAGGCCACGGCCCGAGACGAGGAGCACCTGCGCCTTTTGCGCGAGGTCGGGTTCACCTCCGCGATTATCGTGCCCCTGACCGCGCGCCAGAAGACGCTCGGGACGATAACGCTCGTCTCAGCGGAGTCGGGCCGCCCGTATACCGAGGCCGACCTCAGGCTGGCGGAGGACCTCGCCCGACGGAGCGCGTCCGCGGTGGACAACGCCAGGCTCTACGAGGAGGCCGAGAGGGAACTCGCCGAGCGCCGGAGGGCCGAGGAGGAGATCCGGCGCCTTAACGAGTCCCTCGAAGCGCGCGTGGGGGAGCGGACCGCCCAACTCCAGAATGCCATCTACGAGCTCGAGCGGGCCGGCGAGAGCCTCAGGGCTTCCAAGGAGGAGGCCGAGGGGGCGAACCGCGCCAAGAGCGAGTTCTTGGCGAACATGAGCCACGAGATCCGCACGCCCATGAACGGCGTCATAGGCATGACGGGGCTCCTGCTCGACACGCTGCTGGACCAGGAGCAGAGGGAGTACGCCTCGACGATCCAGCTCTCCGGGGAGAGTTTGCTCTCGATCATCAACGACATCCTGGACTTCTCCAAGATAGAGGCGGGTGAGATGCGCCTCGAGACCATTGCCTTCGACCTGCGCACGGCGGTCGAGGACGTCGTGGCCCTCTTCGCCGAGCGCGCCCACGACAAGGGCCTGGAGCTTGCGAGCCTTGTCGACTACGATGTGCCGACCGCGCTTGAGGGCGACCCCGGGCGCCTGCGCCAGATCCTCACCAACCTCGTCGGCAACGCCGTAAAGTTCACCGAGAGGGGCGAGGTGGTGCTGCGCGCGGAGCTCGACGAGGAGGACGGCGAGCGGGCCACGGTGCGCATCTCCGTCAGGGATACGGGCATCGGCATGACCGAGGAGCAGCAGGCGCACGTCTTCGAGTCTTTCTCCCAGGCCGACGCCTCGACGACCCGCCGCTACGGCGGCACGGGCCTCGGCCTCACCATCTCCAGGCAGCTCGTGGGGCTCATGGGCGGCGAGATCGGCGTCGAGAGCGAGCCCGGCGTCGGTTCGACCTTCTTCTTCAAACTGCACCTGAAAAAGCAGCGGGACGGGGCGATCAGGACGCCGAGCCCCCCGGCTGACCTAAGCGACCTCAGGGTGTTCATCGTCGACGACAACGCCACGAACCGCCACATCCTGCGCAACCAGATCTCCTCTTGGGCGATGGAGAGCGGCGAGGCCGAGGAGGGCTTCACCGCCCTCGAAAGACTGCGCGAGGCCGCGCGTGAAGGCACCCCGTACGGCCTGGCCATCCTCGACATGCAGATGCCGGGGATAGACGGCATGGAGCTCGCCCGGCGCATAAGCGCGGACCCAGCGCTCTCCGGGACGCGCCTGATCCTGCTCACCTCCCTCGGTAAGCGCGGCGACGTTGAGGACGCGCGCCGGGTGGGCATTGGGGCCTACCTCACGAAGCCGGTGAGGCAGTCGGAGCTCTACGACGCCGTGGCCACCGTGATGGAGGCCCCCGAGGTAAGGCGTGCCGAGGACGCGCCCCTCCTCACCCGCCACACCCTGCGCGAGCTGCACGGCACGGCGCGAGCCCAACTTCTTCTGGCGGAGGACAACCCCGTCAATCAGAAGGTCGCCGTCAGGATGCTCGAGAGGCTCGGATACCGGGCGGACGTGGCCCGGAACGGCCTGGAGGCGGTCGAGGCTCTCGAACGCAACCGCTACGACGCGGTCCTGATGGACGTACAGATGCCCAGGATGGACGGCCTCGAGGCCACGGTCGAGATAAGGCGCCGCGAAGCTGCCCTCGCCTTGCGGGGCGAGGGGCGCAGTATCCCGATCATCGCGATGACCGCGAACGCGATGCAGGGCGACCGGGAGAAGGCGCTCGTCGCCGGCATGGACGACTACCTCGCCAAACCGGTCCGTCAGGAGGAGCTCGAAGCGACCCTGGGCCGCTGGATCTCGTCGGAGGCAGGCACAAGCCCCCCCGCGAACGGCGAACCCGCGGACGCCCCCGAAGAGGCGGGCGCATCTGGCCCTGACGGGAGCCCGGATGGGGCCGATGCCCTCGACCCTGAGGTGCTGGCGAACCTGAGGGAGCTCGGGGACGCGGAGCTGCTCGCGGAACTCGCCGGGATGTTCTTAGACGACGCCTCCTCGCGCCTCGGTGAACTGCGGGGGGCCATCGAGAGGGGGGACGCGGCGACCGTGGAGCGGGTCGCCCACACGCTCAAGGGCAGTTCGGGCAGCATGGGGGCCGCGCGGATGGCCTCCATCTGCGCCGGGCTGCAGGACGTGGGCGCCTCCGGCGATCTCGGACGGGCCCAGGGGCTGATGGAGGGACTCGAACAGGAGTACCGGCGCGTCCGCCCGGCGCTCGAGAGGGAGACGGAGGACGGCGGTTGAGGATACTGATCGCCGAGGACGACGCCGTCTCGCGCACGATCCTGCGCCGCGCCGTGGAGAAGCTCGGCCACGGGTGCGTGGCGGCGAGCGACGGCGAGGAGGCTTGGGAGCTCTTCAAGGAGCATCCCGACTTCGACGTGATCATCAGCGACTGGATGATGCCGGGGGTGGACGGCCTGGAGCTCTGCCGCAGGGTCCGCAAGCATGGCCATACTGACGGGTACACCTACTTTATCTTTCTCACGGCCCTCGGCGACAGGGAGCACCTCCTCCAGGGCCTCGAGGCCGGGGCCGACGACTACCTCTCAAAGCCCTTGGACAGGGACGAGCTTCGAATGCGCCTCACCTCGGCCCTGCGCGTCACCGAGCTCTACCGGCGCCTTGTCTTCCAGAACGGGGAGTTGGAGGAGCTCAACCGCCTCCTCTTCGAGCAGTCCCGCAAAGACCCTCTGACCTCTTTGGGCAACCGGCTCAGGCTGCGCGAGGACCTGAAGGCACTGGGTGCCAAGGCCCACCGCTACGACCACAGCTACGCAGTCGTGATCTGCGACGTGGACTTCTTCAAGGCGTACAACGACCGCCACGGCCACCTCGCTGGCGACGACGTACTCAGGCGGGTGGCCGAGACGATCTCCGCCGGCCTGCGTGGCGGCGACGCCGCCTACCGCTACGGCGGAGAGGAGTTCCTGATCTTGCTCCCCGAGCAGAACCCGCTGACCGCCACAGCCGTGGCCGAACGCCTGCGCGACGCCGTCCAGGGCCTCGCCATCCCCCACGGGGCCAGCGAGGCCGCCCCCGTGGTGACCATTAGCGCCGGGGTCGCCGCCCTGCCCGCCTCCGGCGACCCCGACGACCTTCTGAGAAAAACGGACTCGGCCCTCTACGCCGCGAAAGAGGCCGGCCGAAACCGCGTCTCGACGAGCGAGTGAGGTTGCCTCGTGCGGTCCGCCGGCCGGGGCGTCTAGCGGCGTGCGCGCCAGAGAGCCATCCTGACACGGGCGGCAAGCTCGTCAGGGGAGAAAGGCTTCGTTACGTAGTCATCCAGGCCGGTCTCGAGGCCTTCGATGACGTCCCGCTCGCCCTGGCGGGAGGTGAGCATTATGATGGGGAGGGAGGCCACGGCGGAGTTCTCGCTTTTCCTGAGGCTGCGGACCAGTTCCAGGCCGCCCATGCGGGGCATGAGGCTGTCCGTGATCAGGAGGTCTGGCACTACACTGCCCTCCAGGATGTCCAGCGCCTCTCGGCCGTCCTCGGCCTCCACCACCTCGTAGCCCAATCCCGTCAGCTTCGCGACGACGATGCGCCGCACGATGCGGTCGTCGTCTGCGGCCAGTATCTTCACTTTACCCGTAAACAAAGATCTTTCACTCCCTCGCGTACACACGCCTACAAATCATGGGTACCCGCGCGATAAGATACTAAAAGTCGTGTAGAAGATTGTGGTGGGGGACTCAACGTGACGGCAATGCTGTGGGCTATCGCGGTCATGGCCATACTGAACGTCTTTATGGTCGTGCTCACTCTCGGGCTAAAGGCGGCGCGCACCGTCAACCGGCGCGGCCTAGAGGCGCGGTCGGCCCGGTTCGAGGCCGCGCTGGATGACCTGATCCTGACCGGCAACACCAACCCCATACTCCTCCGTCCGAACGGGCGGGACATAGACCTGCTCGCCACCAAGATGATCGAGTACCTCTCGCTGCTGCGCGGCGAGCAGCGCGATCACCTGGTCAACCTGGCCGAGGAGGCCGGGTTGGTCCGCAAGTTCTTCTGGCGGCTCCGTTCGCGCAACCGCTGGAGAAAGGCCCAGGCCGCCGAGTCCCTGGGCCACTTCGGTGGCCCCAAGGCGGTCGGTCCTATAGCCTCCCTCCTCTCCTACGAGGACGAAACCGTTAGGGCCGTCGCCGCCAGGGCTCTGGCCCGCCTCGGGACATCCGAGGCGGCCGGCCACCTGGCCCATACCCTGAACGATCCATCAGAGCTCACCCGCCTGCGCATGGCCGAGAACCTGGAGCGGCTCGGCCCCGTCGCGACAGAGCCCCTCGTCCGGGCTCTTCGAGAGGGCAACCCGAGGGCCCGCGTGCTCGCGGCGAGGGTGCTCGGCAACCTGCGCGCCGCCGAGGCCCGCCCCGCCCTGCTCGAGACGCTCGCCGGCGCTCCCGCTGAGGAGGCCCCGGTGGACCTCCAGGCCCAGGCGACGCTGGCGCTCGGCAAGATCGGCAACCCCGACGATGTGCCCGAGATCCTCGCCGCCTCCGGGGGCGAGCACTGGCCCATCCGGGCGCAGGCCGCCAACGCCCTGGAGGCCATCGGCGACGTGGGCGCCATTCCGGCCCTCAAGCGGCTCACGGTCGACCCGGAATGGTGGGTGCGCTTCAACGCCAGCCGCGCGCTCTCCAACATGGGCCCCGCCGGGGAGAGGGCGCTGGTCGAGGCACTCGAAGGCGAGGATCCCTTCGCCCGCGACAGGGCAGCGAGCTCACTCGAGGCACGCGGCATCACCCGCCGGGCGGTCGGGGCGCTCGCCGAGCCGGGCGAGAGGGGGTCGAACGCGCGGCGCCTGATCCGGGCCATGGCCCGCGCCGGAGCGGTTCGCTACCTGGGCCGCCTCACCGAGACCTTGCCGGACGACGAGAGTCGCAAGGAACTGGTCAGGATACTGAAATCGGGCGGAGAGCCGCCCCGGACGGAACGGCCGGACGGCCCCGCTCCCGCCGGACCGGAAAGCCTCCTGGGCAGGGAGCTGGTGCCCGCGGAGGCTGCCACCCCGGCGCGAATACCGGGCCCTTCGCCGATTCCGGGTCCGACCCGGCGCCATCCCGTCGTCCAGGTGGTCGCTTGGACGCTCGCCGGGGCGGTCTTCGCCGCCGGTGTCGCGGCCGGCACCGCCGTCGGGAGGCGCAGGGTAGCGCTCGTCCTCCGCCGGCTCCAGACGACCGACGGCAGGCGCCTATCCCGACCGCTCCTGAGGTACCGCCCGTGACCCTCGGGGACCTTGTTGTCTACGTCAACTACTTCGTGCTCGGGTATTTTCTCCTCATAAACGCCGTCTACCTCGTACTGTACGCGATCTCCTTCGCTGAGATCGCCGACTACGTCAGGCGCGACGTCTTCTCGGGCCTCGCGGAGCTCTTCTCCTCCAACTACGCCCCACCGGCGACCGTAGTCGTCCCCGCCTACAACGAGCGGGCGAGCATCGCCGACAGCGTGCGCTCCTTCCTCACGCTCCACTACCCCCTACACGAGGTCGTCGTCGTCAACGACGGCTCCACGGACGACACGCTGGAGGTCCTGATCCGGGAGTTCGACCTGCACGAGTCAGACCAGCCCGTCAGGAGGCAACTGGAGACGGCACCCATCAGGGGCGTCTACGCCTCCCCGACCGAGCGGCTCATCGTGGTGGACAAGGAGAACGGAGGCAAGTCCGATGCCCTGAACGCCGGCATCTGCGCGGCCGGCTACCCGCTAGTCTGCTGCATGGACGCCGACATCATCCTGGAAGAAGACGCCCTCCTCAGGATCGCCCGCCCGCTCGTCGAGGAGAGCTCGGTGGCGGCCGTGGGCGGAATCGTGCGCGTCGCCAACGGCTCTCGCTTCGAGAAGGGCCGCATCATCGAGCCGAAGACGCCGCGCAAGGCCCTGCCGAACTTCCAGATCGTCGAGTACCTGAGGGCGTTTATCGCGGTTAGGACGGCGTGGAGTCGCCTGAACGCCCTGCTCATCATCTCCGGGGCCTTCGGAATGTTCCGCCGCAGGGATGTGATAGCGGCGGGCGGCTACGCGGGGGACACGGTCGGGGAGGACATGGAGCTCGTCACCAGGATGCACCGCGTACTCAGGGAGAACGATCGCGTGTACAAGATCTCCTTCGTCCCCGACCCCGTGGCCTGGACGGAGGTTCCTGACACCGTCAGGGTACTCCGCCGCCAGCGCGACCGCTGGCACCGCGGCCTGATAGACACCCTCTTCCGCCACCGCAGGATGCTCTTCAACCCACGCTACGGCGCGGTCGGGACCTTGGGCATGCCGTACTTCTTTCTCTTCGAGTTCCTTGGCCCGGTGGTCGAGCTCGCGGGCTACGTGGCTTTTATGGGGGGCCTCGCCCTCGGGGTTATAAACCTCCCCTTCGCCGTTGCGTTCTTTATGGCGGCCGTCGGGCTCGGGGTCCTGCTCTCGACGGCGGCGGTCTTTCTGGAGGAGTCAGGCTGGAGCGCTATCCCAGGTGGCGGGACCTGGCGAAGCTCACAGTCTACGGGGTCCTGGAGAACTTTGGGTACCGCCAGATCAACACGCTCTGGCGGGCGCTGGCCATCGTCTCGTTCTTGCGCCGGAGCACCGAGTGGGGCGCGATGGAGCGTAAGGGCTTTGACGAGAGCAGGAACGACGGGGCGCTAGAATACGCCAACGACGACGCCGCGCCGCTCGGCGGCGGAGTAGACCTACTTCAAGAGCAAGCCGAACGACCATAGACGTCCCAGAGAGGAACACGTGTACCAGCACTACGAGGCGAGGGAGAGACGAGGCTGGGCCGCCCGACTCGCGCGCCTGCTGGCGGTCGCGGCCGTCTTCGTCGCGGTCTTCGTGGCCGTGGTGGTGGTCGTGCGCTGGGGAGAGGTCGAGCGGCCCGTCTCCGAGACGGACGGGGTAAAGCAGGTCTCCACCGTCAAGGACGCGAACCTGGCCGTCTACACCGGAGAGGGATGGGAGGAGCGGTTCTGGACCGGGATGAACCTGGGCGCGACGCTCCCCGGCCACGCGCCCGGCGAGCTGGCACCGACTAGGGAGGACTACCTGCGGTGGTTCGCCGAGATGGAGAAGATGAACGTGGACGTCTTGCGCGTCTACACGATCCTCAACCCCGAGTTCTACGAGGCCTTCAGCGAATTCAACTCCACCAGGGAGGAGCCGCTGTGGCTCATCCAGGGCGTCTGGTCGCCAGAGGAGGAGCTGACGGGCGACGACCTGGAGGGTCGCGACGCCTACACGCCCGAGATAACGGAGATCTTCCGGCACGAGATCAGGGACGCCGTCCGCGTAGTCCACGGCGACGCGGATATCCCCGAGCGCCCGGGCCACGCGAGCGGTCGGTTCCGCTCGGACGTCTCCGAATACGTGCTGGGCTGGGTCGTCGGCACGGAGTGGTTCCCCCTCGCCGTGGACAAGACGGACAGAATGAATGTCGGCATCGAGTCCTACGAAGGGGAGTTTTTCCGCGCCACAGGCGATGTCACACCCTTCGAAGGCTGGATGGCCTGGATGCTCGACACCTTCGCTCAGGAGGAGATGGAGTACGGCTGGCAGCACCCCGTCGCCATCTCCAATAGGCCAACGACCGACCCCATCGAGCACCCCGATGAGGCCAACGAGCAGGAGGACCTCGTCCCCGTCGACCCGATGCACGTCGAGCCGACCGGGGCGTGGAAGGCTGGCTACTTCGCCTCGTACCACATCTATCCGGCCTACCCGGACTTTATGCGCAACGAGCAGAAGTACCAGGACTACCGAACCGCCGAAGGCGAGAGGGATCCCTACGCCGGCTACCTGAACGAGCTGCGCGCCCACCACGAGGGCATCCCCCTGATAGCGGCGGAGTACGGTACCTCTTCGGCCAGGGGCATGGCCCACAGGGGGCCGCTCGGGCGCGACCAGGGGCGTCACACGGAGGAGGCGCAGGGGGAGATCAACGCCGACCTCCTCGACGCCATCCATCAGGAGGGCTACGATGGGGGAGTCCTCTTCTCCTGGCAGGACGAATGGTTCAAGTTCGCCTGGAACACGGGGCCTCTGGAGATACCGGACACGCGCCGACCGATGTGGCTGAACCGCCTGACCAACGAGCAGAACTACGGCGTCATCGCCACCGAGCCGGGCGAGAGCATCGAAGATACGATCCACCTCGACGGCAAAACCGGCGATTGGGAGCGGCGCACCGGTGGCCCTGACGGCCTTGGGGACGTCGTGGACTGGGTGACCGACCGGGCACAGGGACGGGGCGCCGGGGCCGCCGAGGCCTCCTACGAGGACTTCGATCTAGGCGTCACGCACGACGAGGCCTACGTTTACCTGCTGATGAAAAAGCGGGAGGGCGAGTGGCTCTTCCCGGGCGAGGAGGTCAATGTCGGCTTCGGCTCGCTGCCGGGCGGCGGCGCGATGGCGAACCAGGCTCCCGGGGTCGGCTTCCCAGACGGGGGTTTGCAGTTCCTCCTGGAGATAAAGAACGGAGAGGATTCCAATCTCTGGGTCAACAGCGCCTACGACCAGCACACCTGGCTCTACGGCAAGAAGCTCGACTATATGACAGATCCCGTCTTAGAGAAGGATCCCGAAGAGGGCGTGTTCTCTCCGTGGAGGCTCGCGCTCAATCGGCCGCTCGTCCTGCCGCAGAGCGGGCGCGAGATCCCATTCGAAGACTACAAGGTGGGCAAGATGAACCCGGGCATCACGGACCCGTCGGACCCGGAGTTCGACAGCCTGGCGGACTGGTACGCCGAGGGCGACGTGCTCGAGGTCCGCATCCCCTGGACCATGCTCGGGTACACCGACCCGAGCACGCGTAGGGTGTGGGACTACCCCTACGAGGCGGACGGCATCAGGGCCGTCGAGGCCGGCGACCTGCGCGTATACCCTACCGTGCGCAACCCCGGCGAGACCGCGCCTGTAGAGGTGGACCCCTTGGCCTACACCTGGAGGGAATGGGATCAGCCCACCTACCACGAGCGCAAAAAGAAGGGTTTCGGCCCCCTGAGCGAGGAGTTCGAGACCCACGACCGGGTGGCCGAACCGCCACGGTGAGGCCCGGACTCGCGGCGTGAGCGAAGACCAGCCCGACCTTCGAAATCTACTTCTGCAGCCAGTTTTCCTTGTCGTTCTTCTCGTACTTCTGCTCGACGGCCCCCCACGCGACGCGGTGGGCTCGGCTCTCCTCGCCGTACTGCTCCTCGGCGATGTTGAAGGCCTCCTTGTAGATCTCCTGCGCGTGTTTGGGCAGGTTGTTCTTCACGCCGTCCGGTAGTTGTGTGATCATTTCATACGGCATACCGGCCTCTTTCTGTCTACCCTCTCTATCAATACCCGCGCGGGCGTCAAATAATCATGTGCGTAAGCCGAAAGCGGAGGCGAAACCGGAGCGTGCCCGGAGGCGCGTAGGGGCAGGCTACTCGAAGTGGTCCCAGCCGGAGAGGTCCTCGACCACGTCTTCCCCGCGCCGGAAGTCCATATCGGACCTCGTGACTTCCCCCACTACCGTTACGGGTACCTCGACAGTTTCCGAGAGGGTTCTCAGGACCTGTTCGGGGGCGGAGACGAGGAGCTCGTAGTCTTCCCCGCCGGTCGCGGCGAGCACCCCGGGGTCGCGTCCCAGGGATGCCGCGAGCTCGCGCGTATCATCCGAGACGGGGAGAAGGTCGAGGTCCACCCTGCAACCGACCCCGCTCCGCTCGCAGACGTGGCGGACGTCTGATGCGAGGCCATCGGAGAGGTCGATCATGGCCCCCACCCCGAGCCACGCCGCCGCCCTTCCGGCCTCCACCCTCGGCCGGGGCCGCAGGTGCCTGGCTTTCAGCCTCTCGAAACCGTCCATCCCCTCCTCCAGCGCGAGGAGCCCGGCCACCGAAGCGCCGAGCTCTCCGGTGACGGCGAGCAGGTCGCCTATCCTCGCCCCCGAGCGCAGGACGGGGGAGGCCTCGATCTCCCCGAGGATGGCGACGTCCACCGTGAGGGCGTCGGCGCTGGTGGTGTCGCCCCCGAGCGGGTAGACGCCGAACTTCCCGCACGCCTCCGCCACCCCCTCGAAGACGCCGAGCGCCGTCTCGGGGTCGGGCGCCGCCCCGGAGACCAGGACGAACCGCGGGGTCCCCCCCATCGCCGCCACGTCCGAGACGTTGACGGCCACAGCCTTGTACCCAACGTCCGCGGGGTCTGCCCATCCCTTGAAGTGGCGCCCCGAGACCAGCATGTCCGAGGCGGCGGCCCAGGTACCGCCCCCGAGCCTCAAGACCGCGCAGTCGTCGCCGATGGGCACGAGGACCTCAGGAGGCGCCGGCGGCAGCAGGCCCGAGAGCCTCTCGATCACGTCGAACTCGTTCAATCCCGCCTCCCGAGGAGCCGTCGCGGGTCCAGGCGCCCCCGGTACCGCCGGAACACCTCCCGCCCGAGCACGGCGGCCGAGGCCCAGAACGCCACCTCCCCCGCCACGAGTAGCGCGGAAGTCGTCCAAACCTTCAGCCCGCCCGAGAGAGGGAAGAGCAGCACGGCAGGGACCGCGACCCACATCAGGATCGCGAACACCATCAGCGCGATTCCGAAGAGCCGCGCCCGGCCGGAACCCCTGCCGACGAGGGGTTCCGCTCCCTTCCTCTTCTGGCTTCGAGATCCGTTTATCGGCGCATCTCTCGGATCTCCGCCCACAACCGCTCCGAGTCTTCCTCCGTGTACCACGTGGAGAGGTCCCGCCACTCATCCTCCGTGGCCCACAGATAGGCGTCGTGGGCGCGGTCTTCGAGCTCGACCTCGCCGCCCGGGTGGCGCGCGAGGAAGCCCACCCCGGCGTACAGCTCGGGGTCGTCAGGGGCCTTCCAGGGCTCGACCCGCGTCCACCAGGCGCGCAGGGGGCCTTCGACCTTCACACCCGTCTCCTCCATCGCCTCGCGCCGGGCGCAGGCCTCGAAATCCTCGCCGGGCTCGAGCACCCCGCCCGGGTTCTCCCAGAGCCCCACGGGAGGCTTCCGGCGCCGCATGAGCAGGGCCCGCGGCTCGGGGCCTTCGGGGTCCGCTATCACCACCCCGGCCCCAAGGATGGCGTTGACGACGCCGTCGTCGCCGCCCACCGGAGGCGCCGGTCTCGGCGGCGCTTCGCCGAGCGTCCCAACGGGCCCCGCGACGCGGCGGATGTTCTCAGGGGTCCACCAGCTCGGCAGTGCGAGCCACTCGTCCAGCGTTACCCACCTGTGGTCGAGATGCTCTTCGGAGAGCTTCACCTCCTCCCCCCCGGCCCGCCCGACAAAA
Source organism: uncultured Rubrobacteraceae bacterium (assembly GCA_902805985.1). GTDB lineage: Bacteria > Actinomycetota > Rubrobacteria > Rubrobacterales > Rubrobacteraceae > Rubrobacter_D. The sequence continues at coordinate 2,120 of CADCUW010000275.1, read as the reverse complement.
GTCACGGCGGCCAGGGCACCACCGCTCGGGGCCTCGCCGACCCAGGTCGCGAGTACGCGCTGTGGCGCGACGAGCATCCCGGTCTCCTCGTACAGCTCCCGCACCGCGCCCGACTCGAAGCTCTCGCCGGGACGCAGACGCCCCGCGGGCGGCTCCCACGTCCCCGCCGGACGCTGCAGCAACAACATGCGCCCGTCGGGACGCACCGGCAGGATGCCCGAGACGAGATCCGCCCTCACGCGACGAGGCTTTTCGGGACGATGGCCATCCAGGGAGTATAGCTTTCGGTGTAGGTTCAAGGCTTGAGCCTGATACCTTAGAACCCTGTTGCCTCTACTCCAGCAGCGAGCGTAGTTCGCGGGCGGCCTTCTCTGGATCTTCGGCGTCCAGAACGGCGCGGACGACCGCGAAGCCGGGGGCGCCTGCCGCGGCGACGGAGGGGGCGGTCTCCAGGGTCACGCCGCCGATGGCGAACCACGGGACCGGAAGGTCTTCGCGGGCCAGGGCCCGGATCAGGGTTAGCCCGGCCACCTCCCCTTCGGGCTTTGTCGGGGTGGCGTAGACCGCCCCGACGCCGAGGTAGTCTGCGCCGCCGCGGACGGCTTCCAAGGCCTCCGGCACGCCCCCGGCGGAGCGCCCGACAACCACGTCCGGGCCGAGGATGCTGCGGGCGTGCGGCGTGGGTGCGTCGTCCTCGCCGAGGTGCACGCCGTCCGCCCCGACAAGACGGGCTAGCTCCACGTCGTCGTTGACGGTGAACAGGGCGCCGGAGCGCCCGCACGCGTCCTTGAGCTCCTCAGCGGACGAGATCAGGTCTTCCTTCTGAGTCCCCTTGTACCGGAGTTGGACTATGTCCACCCCGCCCCGCAGGGCGGCCCTCACGCGGGCGACGAGGTCGGGGCGCGGGTCCGTGACCAGGAGGAGCCTGGCGTCTAGGATCTTCACAACTCCAGCCTCTTCGGGGGCCAGGCGAGCACGTCGAGCCTTTCGGAGAAGTGCAGGAGCGGCGGGGTGTCGGGCAGGGCGACCCCGATCTGGCCGGTCATCCGGAGCGTCTCGACCTCAACCTCCGCCGGGCGCAGCGGCCACATCTGGTGGTGGATCTCCCCCCGCCGGACTCTACCCTTCCCATCCGCGGCATAGAGGCAGTAGCGCTCCGTCAGGAAGTTCTCCAGCGACCCCGGCCTGCTCTCGAAGGGCTCGCCCGCCGGCCGGTAGCTTCCTGCGAACTCGGCCGGCGGGGCGCCCCGGTGCGTGCGGATGCTCCGGTAAGAGATCCCGTCACCCTCCTTCCGGGAGGACATCCGGGCGTCGAAGTACGGCAGGTGGAAGGTGGCCCGCGCGAGGCGGACGGCCACGGGGTTGTGGGCGTCCAGGGAGAAGAACCAGATGCCGGGCCTTCGGCCGGCGCTGACGTACGTGCGGAGGTTCAACTCGGGGAAGCCGGAGAGCCCCGGCACGGCCGGCAAGAGGCGCGGCCTGACGCCGCTCATGCGGAACGGGACGACCCCGAGCCAGGCGTCGCCGTCGAAGGTGTCGAGGTTCAAGGCCGAAGGTATGAGAGGGCGCAACTCTTCAGCGGAGACGGGCCAGTGCATGAAGAGCAGGTCGTGCCAGCTCATGCTCAGGGCCCAGGGTCCGGCTGGCACCGGGTAGGCGCGGTGGTCGGCGTTGTTCAGGATCTCCCGCACGCCGGGCGTCCGATTCATACCCTGAACATACGCCCTTCCGCCCTCCCTTTCAGTGAACGGCGTCCCCGCCGTCAGGTTCCGCGCCGCTCTCATCTTATCTGTCCTGCGCTTCTCAGGACCTTCAGGACCCCGTAGCCGATAGCGGCGCCGGGGATGCTGGAGAGGGCGAAGGCGACCATCAGGGCGATCAGGCCGCCCGCCGCCCCTAGGAACGGTGAGATCAAGACCGCCCCCAGCGTCGCCCCGATGAACACTGTCCCGACCGGCTCTAACAACGCGGCCTCGTCCCGGCGCAGGAACCGGTAGGCGAGGCCGACCGCGAGCGCCCCGAAGGGACTCCCTGGAAAGGCGAAGAGGCTTCCGGTTCCCAGCGAGAACCTCAGGGTCGCGGTGACGAGCGCCGATCCCGCGGCCCACCACGGCCCAAGC
>CADCUW010000274.1 GCA_902805985.1 uncultured Rubrobacteraceae bacterium | reverse complement strand
GGGCGCAAGCACGTGCCCGTCTACTGCACGGAGTCGATGGTGGGCCACAAGCTCGGCGAGTTCGCCCCGACGCGGACCTTCCGCACCCACGTCAAGAGCGACCGGACCGCGAGGCGCCGATGAAGGCGACAGCCAAGTTCGTCCGCATAGCCCCGCGCAAGGCGCGGCTGGTGGCAGACGAGGTGAGGGGCAAGAGCGTCCCCGAGGCCGTCTCCATCCTGCAGTTCACCAACAAGCGGGCCGCCGGCATCGTCGGCGACGTCATCAAGAGCGCCGCGGCCAACGCGGAGCACAACGACGACGCCGACGTCGAGGCGCTGTTCGTCCGGGACGTCCGGGTGGACGAGGGTCCGACCATCAAGAGGTTCAGGGCCAGGGCCATGGGCCGGGCGACCATGATCCGCAAGCGCACCAGCCACATAAGCGTCACTTTAGGCGCACCGGCGGGCGTTCTGGTGGGCACACCCGGAGACGAGGACGAGGAGTAGTATGGGTCAGAAAGTACATCCGGAGGGCTTCCGCCTCGGCGTCAAGCGCAAGGGCGAGAAGGTCGACTTCAAGAGCAGCTGGTACTCGGACAGGGACTACGCCGAGCTTCTCGGCGAGGACCTCAAGATCCGGGAGCACATCGAGAAGAAGCTCACCCGCGCCGGTATCGCGGACGTTCGCATCCGCAAGGCCGCCGCGCAGGGCGAGGTCGCCGTGGACATCCACACGGCGCGCCCCGGCATCGTGATCGGCAAGGGCGGCTCCGAGGTCGACGCCTTGAGGAACGAGCTCGAGCGCCTCACCAAGAAGAAGGTCCAGGTCAACGTGCGCGAGGTCCCGCGGCCCGAGCTCAACGCCGCGCTCGTCGCGGAGTCCATCGCGGAGCAGCTCGCCAGCCGGGCCGCTTTCCGGCGGACGATGAAGCGGGCCTTGACGAGCTCCATGAGGAGCGGGGCGCAGGGGGCCAGGATCCAGTGTGGGGGGCGTCTCGGCGGTATCGAGATGAGCCGTTCGGAGACGATCTCCGAGGGGCGGGTGCCGTTGCACACGCTCGATGCTGACATAGATTACGGGTTCCGCGAGGCCAAGACGCAGATGGGCCAGATCGGTGTGAAGGTCTGGATCAACCACGGCGTCCACGACGAGCAGCCAGAAGCGATCAGGCGGTAGAGGGCGATGCTAGTACCGAAGAAGCTCAAGTACAGGAAGCCCCACAGGGGCAAGATGCGGGGCCAGGCCAAGGGTGGCACCGACGTGCAGTTCGGCGAGTACGGGCTGCAGGCGCTGGAGCCGGCCTGGATATCCAACCGCCAGATCGAGGCGGCCCGTATCGCGATGACCAGGAAGATCAAGCGCGGGGGGAAGGTCTGGATCAACATCTTCCCCCACAAGCCCATAACCAAGAAGGCGGCCGAGACCCGCATGGGGAGCGGCAAGGGCTCCGTGGAGGGGTACGTCGCCGTGGTCAAGCCGGGGCGCGTGATGTTCGAGATGAGCGGCGTGGACGAGACGCTGGCGCGGGAGGCCATGAGCCTCGCCGCCCAGAAGCTCCCCATAAAGACCCGCTTTTTGGCGCGGGGGGGTGGACAGTAGATGAAGGTCGCGGAAGTGCGCGAGCTGGACGTTACGCAGCTTGAGCAGCGCCTCGCCGACACGCGGCGCGAGCTCTTCAACCTGCGCTTCCAGCACGCCACCGGGCAGTTGGAGAACACGGGACAGATCAAAGAGGTCCGCAAGAACATAGCCCGGATACTCACCGTCCTGAACCAGAAACAGCAGGAGAACGGATAGTGACTGAGGAAGAGAAAAACCAGAACGGGGCGCCCGAGGGCACTCCTGAGGGCACTCCCGAGGGTACTCCTGAGGGTACTCCCGAAGGCACCCCGGAGGGCGCCGCCGAGGGGCGACCTCCCGAGACGCCGCAGGACCTCATAGAGGGTGCCGATTCCGGCGAGACCGTCGAGGCAGGCCTCGACCTCGGCCCGGCCAAGGGCCCGGCGCTCGACCAGGACGAGGGCCAGGTCCAGAGTGATACCGAGCGGAACCGTCGCAAAGAGCGGGTCGGTCTTGTGGTCTCTGACGCCCCCGAGAAGACCGTAACGGTCTCCGTCGAGGCTCTGGTCCGGCACCCCAAGTACAAGAAGCGCGTGCGCCGGTCCAAGAAGTTCATGGTCCACGATGAGGGCAACGAGGCCCAGGTGGGGGATACGGTCAGGATCATCGAGACCCGTCCCATAAGCGCGCGCAAGCGCTGGCGGCTGGCCAACATCGTTTCGAGGGCCGAGTAGTGATCCAGCAAGAATCCAGACTGAGGGTCGCCGACAACACGGGCGCCAGAAGTATTCTGACCATCCGGGTTCTCGGCGGCAGCAAGCGGCGCAACGCCGGTGTGGGTGACGTCATCGTGGCCACCGTCAAGGAGGCGACTCCCGGCGGTGCCGTCAAGAAGGGCGAGGTCGTGCGGGCTGTGGTGGTGCGGACGAAGAAGGAGACGCGCCGGGACGACGGCTCGTACATCCGCTTCGGCGAGAACGCCGGCGTCATCATCAACCAGGACGGGGCCCCGAGGGGGACCCGCATCTTCGGGCCGGTGGCGCGTGAGTTGCGCGACAAGGGCTACACGAGGATCATCTCGCTGGCCCCGGAGGTGCTCTAGCTTATGGCTTTGAAGATAAAGCGCGGGGACACGGTCGTCGTGATCTCCGGCAAGGACAAGGGCAAGCGCGGCGAGGTTAAAGAGGTTCAACCGAAGAAGAACCGCCTCGTCGTCGAGGGCGTCAACGAACGCACGCGCCACGCGCGTCCGAGCCAGAACAACCAGCAGGGGCTCTTTACCTTCGACGCCCCGATAGACATCTCGAACGTGATGCTGGTCGACCCCGGCAGCGGGGAGCCGACCAAGGTCGGGTACCGGTTCACGGACTCGGGGGAGAAGCTTCGGGTCGCGAAGAAGACCGGGAGGGACATCGATGGCTAGGCTAAAAGACAGGTACCGCGAGGAGATCGCCCCGGCCCTCAAGGAGCGGTTCGACATCCAGAACCCCATGAGGATCCCGGGCCTCGAGAAAATCGTGGTCAACATGGGTGTGGGGGAGGCCGTGGTCAACAGCCGCGCGCTCGACGGCGCGGTCGAGGACCTCGCGAAGATCACGGGCCAGAAGCCCCAGATCCGGCGGGCGCGCAAGAGCATCGCCGGGTTCAAGATTCGCGAGGGCATGCCGATCGGCGCGAGGGTAACGCTTCGCAACGAGCGGATGTGGGAGTTCCTGGACAGGTTCGTCTCCGTGGCGTTGCCGCGGGTGAGGGACTTTCGGGGGATTAGCCCGAGGAGCTTCGACGGGCGGGGCAACTACGCCATCGGCCTGCGGGAGCAGGTGATCTTCCCCGAGATCAGCTACGACGCCATCGATGCCACCAGGGGTCTTGACGTCGCGGTGGTGACGACGACCGAGAGCGACGAAGAGGCTCGGGAGCTTTTGCGGCTCCTAGGTATGCCCTTCAGGGAGAGTTAGAGATGACGAGGAAAGCGTTGCTGGTCAAGCAGCAGAAGCCGCAGAAGTTCAAGGTCAGGGAGTACAACCGGTGCCAGCGGTGCGGCCGGGCCCACGGTTACTACCGGAAGTTCGGGCTGTGCAGGATCTGCCTGCGCGAGCTGGCCCACGAGGGCAAGATCCCCGGTGTCACGAAAGCGAGTTGGTAGGTAGAGATGACGGTTACGGATCCCATAGCGGATTTCTTGACCCGCATCCGCAACGCCCACATGGCGAAGCAGGACGTGGTCCAGATCCCGCACTCGAAGATGAAGGCGGAGATAGCGCGCATCCTCCAGCAGGAGGGCTACGTGCAGGAGGTCTCCGAGCAGGGCACCGGCGTGGACAAGCGCCTCGTCATCGGCCTGAAGTACGGCCCCGACGGCAGGCGCGGCATTACGGGCCTCAGGCGCATGAGCCGGCCCGGTCGCAGGGTGTACCGCAAGCAGACGAACATACCCCGCGTGCTCGACGGGCTCGGGGTGGCGATACTCTCGACCTCGCGGGGGGTCCTGACCGACCACCAGGCCCGCCGGCAGGGCATCGGCGGCGAAGTCTTGTGCTTCGTCTACTAGGGAGGTCATAGGAGATGTCTAGAATCGGTAGGGCACCGGTAGAGCTTCCGGGCGGCGTGAACGTCGAGCTCTCGGACCGGAGCATAAAGGTCACGGGACCCAGGGGCGAGCTTACGGTGCCCGTGGGCCGGGGCGTCAGGGTGGAGCAGGAGGACGGCAACCTCGTCGTCAGGCGCCTCTCCGACGCGCCGCCGGACAGGGCGATGCACGGCCTGACGCGCTCCCTGCTCCAGAACGCCGTCACCGGCGTTACGGACGGGTTCACGAGGACGCTCAACATAGCGGGCGTCGGCTACAGGGCCGCGCTGCAGGGGCGGGACATAAACCTGCAGGTCGGGTACTCGCATCCCGTGGCGGTCGCGCCGCGGGAGGGCATCGAGTTCGAGGTGCCCAACGCGACGACCATCATCGTGCGCGGGAACGACAAGCAGCAGGTAGGCCAGATGGCGGCGGAGATCCGGAAGGTTCGCCCGCCCGAGCCGTACAAGGGCAAGGGCATCCGCTACAGCGACGAGCAGGTCCGCCGCAAGGTCGGCAAGGCCGGATAGGGGAGAATCTATGGCAGTTCTTCAGAAGCGGGCCCACAGGGAGAAGCGGCGCAAGCGCCGACCGGCCGCGCCTCTCTGTGTACCGCTCGAACGTGAACATCTACGCCCAGCTCATCGACGACGACGCGGCCCGCACCCTCGCCGCGGCCGACTCCCGCGAGGTGGGGGAGGCCGAGAACCGCAAGGACGCGGCCCGCAAGGTCGGGGAGCTCATCGCGAGGAAGGCTAAAGAAGCCGGCATCGAGGTGGCGGTCTTCGACCGGGGCGGCAACAAATACCACGGCCGCATCGCGGCGCTCGCAGAGGGCGCCCGCGAGGGCGGCCTGAAGCTCTAACTCAGGAGGACTAGGTTTTGGGTCGAGGCAGAGGAAATAACAGGGGCGGCGCCCCCGGCGGGCCGGGAGGCCCCCCGGGCCAGGGCGGCCGCGGCGGCAGTCCCGGTGGCCCGGGCGGTCGCGGCCGTGAAAACCGCGGCGGCGGTGGACGCGGCGGCCGCGGAGGGCGCGACAGCGAGTTCCAGGACAGGGTCGTCGAGATCCGGCGCGTGGCCAAGGTCGTCAAGGGCGGCCGGCGGTTCAACTTCAGCGCGCTCGTGGTCGTCGGTGACGGCAAGGGGAGGGTGGGCGCCGGCCTCGGCAAGGCGAACACCGTGCCGGCCGCCATCCAGAAGGGCCAGGACAGGGCCAAGCGCAACATGTTCCAGGTCCCGATGCGCAACACGACCATCCCGCACGAGGTGATCGGCAAGTTCGAGAGCTCGGACGTTCTCCTCAAGCCTGCCTCCGAGGGTACCGGCGTTATCGCGGGCGGCGGGGTTCGGGCGGTCTTGGAGCTCGCCGGCATCAAGGACGTGCTGACGAAGGCGCTCGGCTCGACGACCTCGGTCAACCTGGTCCAGGCGACGGTGGAGGGCCTGCAGAGGCTCCGCACCAAGGCCGACATCGAGCAGGCTCGGGGGGTGAAGATCACGCTATGAGCCCCCTCAAGGTCACGCAGATGAAGAGCATCATCGGGTCCAAGGGCGACCAGAAGCGGACGGTCAAGGCCCTGGGTCTCAAGCGGATCAGGGACTCGCGCGTGCACGGGGACACGCCCCAGATAAGGGGCATGCTCCACAAGGTGCGCCACCTGGTCCACGTCGAGGAGGTGCAGGAGTAATGAGGCTCAACGAGATAGGCCCGGCCCCCGGCTCGACGCGCGGTCGCAAGCGCGTCGGACGCGGCATAGGCTCGGGGCAGGGCAAGACCAGCGGCCGCGGCCACAAGGGCGCCGGCGCCCGCTCGGGCTCGACGACTCACGCCGCCTACGAGGGCGGCCAGATGCCGCTCCAGCGCCGCCTCCCGCGCCTC
>CADCUW010000273.1 GCA_902805985.1 uncultured Rubrobacteraceae bacterium | reverse complement strand
ATGCGCCTCCGCCGCTCGCGCAACATGTTCAACCCGGGCGGGCTGGTTCCGAACCCCGGAGGAGAGGAGATACCGCTCGACGTGTCGGCGGTGGACCTGGAAGACCTCATCGGGCACCTGCACGAGCTCGAGGTGGACGACGCGATAGTCGAGCAGCTGGAGTCGCAGGCGGAGAACATCCTCAAGGGACTTCCAGAGCTCATCAAGCAGATGCAGGAGCGGGACAAGCTCCTGAAGAAGGACGCCGGGGACGACTCGGACGTGCGGCGGCGGGCGTTGCGCAAGATGCTGCGGTTCTCGGCCTCCGAGCAGCGGGAGATGGAGGCTGCGGTGCGGCGGATAGCGCGCCGCATCCAGGGCGCCAGGACCCGCCGCCTGAAAGAGGACCGCATCGGGCGCATCAGCGTCCCCCACACCCTGCGCCACAACGTCCGCTACGAGGGCGTCCCGTTCGACCCGGTTCTCCGGAAGCGGCGCGAGGGCAAGCCGCGGGTGGCGCTCCTGTGCGACGTGTCCCTGAGCACGCGCAACCTGAGCCGGTTCTGGCTGCACATGATCTACCAGATGCAGTCCCTGTTCTCGAAGGTGAGGACCTTCGTCTTTGTCGCCGACGTGGCGGAGGTTACGCAGGTCCTCGAGGAGCACGACATGAACCGCGCCGTTGAGGAGATCTTCTCCGGCCGCATCATCGACGCCGACGTGAACAGCGACTTCGGCAAGGCCGCCGGGCAATTCCGCGACCAGTTCCTGCCAACCATAAACCACCGCACGACCGTCGTGATCCTGGGCGATGGGCGCAACAACGGCAAGTGGGCCAACCCCCAAGCACTCGAAGAGATCTCGCAGCACGCCCGTCAGGTCGTCTGGATCACACCGGAACCCCGCTGGGGTTGGAACCTTGGGTCCTGCGACATGCCCCTCTACGAGCCGATCTGCGACCGCGTCGAGGTCGTCCGCACCGTCGAGCAACTCGGCGGCGTGGCAGAGGGCCTCGTCAGGGCCCGGGT
>CADCUW010000272.1 GCA_902805985.1 uncultured Rubrobacteraceae bacterium | reverse complement strand
GTGAATAGGCTAGCTAGCCAGTTTCCAGTGCTCGGTATCGATCTCCAGACGCTTCGCGCATTTTGAGGAGTCTCTCGCGGAGCATGCCCGCGTATCGCTGCTCGCGCGGCGTGTTGAAATGGCCGTTGTGCTGATGCGGGTCGTCTTGGTAGTCGTAGATCTCTTCGAACCCGTCCCGCCACTTGACGAAGAGGAGGTCATCGTGGTCGGCCCCTGCCTGGTTCCGCTTGCGCATCCTGACGGAGTGCCAACCCCGACCCTCGGCCTCGATGAGGAGGAACTCGCGGAAGGGGGCATCCGGGTCCCTCAGGATGGGGAGGATGCTCCGCCCGTCGACGCCAGACGCGTCGGCGCCCGCGATCTCGCAGATGGTCGGCAGCAGGTCCACCTGGCTCACCAGGTGCCCGTTCGTGGTGCCCGCACGGACGCCGGGACCGCGCACCACGAAGGGCGTACGGGTCGACTCCTCGTAGGGCCACAGCTTCTTCTCGAGGAAGTGCTCGCCGTGCTGGAGGCCGTTGTCGGTGATGAAGAAGACCCAGGTGTGCCCGAGCTGGTCCGTCTCCGCGAGGGCGTTGATCAAGCGGTTGATTCCGTCATCCACCTCCTCGACCTCGCGGAGGTTGCCCCGGTAATCCTGCCTCGCCTCGTCCTCGGCCCCGGCGGAGCGGCGGGCGAGATTGCGGACGAAGGGAGCCTTGTCGGAGAGATCCCGGCCGGGCTCGCCGTAGGGGGTCGGGGGCGTGTCGCCCTCGTGCGTGCCAGCGTGCCTGTCGAGCGGGTAGTGGGGGCCGTGGGGCGCGTGCGGCCAGAAGCAGGCGAACCACGGCCCGTTCCGGTGCCCGCGGACGAAGTCCTCGGTGAACCTCGTCGCCACCAGGGTCTCGTTGCCCCCCTCGGTGCCGTCTCGGGGCATCTCTTGGCGCCCGGTACCCCCCTCGCTGAAGTAGAGGTGCTCCTCGTCGTTGACGGGCTCCAGCTGCGCCCACCAGCTCTCGAAGCCGGGGCACG
>CADCUW010000271.1 GCA_902805985.1 uncultured Rubrobacteraceae bacterium | reverse complement strand
AACCGGGCGAGCGGGACGAGGAGGAGGTAGGCGGGTGGACCTGGGGCTATTCGGCGGTTGGGGTAGCATGGCGGGGGCGCTCGTGGAGGCGGCGGTCCTCTACCCATCGTTGCGATCGCTCGAAGCGAGTAGCTCCGTCACCAACTCGTCCTTCTCGAGAACGTTGGAGTTGCCGGCGTCGGTAAGAGTGGGTTAACGCAAGGGATACCAAGAGCAAAGGCCAACCGGTCTCGGGCCGCCGGGACGCCCCGTGTTGGGTTGGACCCTCTATCGAAACACCGCCTAAACGTAGTACGCGTAACGGTACCATTGCGGGCAGACTGTTGAAAAAGGTGGCTCCGACGGACACCAGGAGGACGGGCCGGCCTACTCGAAGGTCTCGTCCAGGCGGTCCGCGTAGAAGGCCAGCGCCCGTCGGTAGGGCAGGATGCCCGGGTCGCCGGTCGTCTCGACCAGGTTCTTGAGCAGGGTCGAGGTGGCCTCGCGGTGCTCCCCGAGGTTGTACAGCGTGAGCGCGAGGAAGGTGCTCAGCGCGCGGTCGTCCGGGAAGCGCTCCAGTCCCTCCAGCAGCACGCGCCGGGACTCCCCGTACTCGCCGAGCACCCGGAAGGTGCTGCCGAGGCCAAGGTAGGCGCCCGCCGCGTCCTCCGCCGGGAGATCGTCGACCCCGGCGAGGGCGCGCTGGTAGAAGGGCACGGCCCTCCGCTCCTGGTCGCCCTGGTCGCAGAGCGAGGCCATCAGGTAGTTGGCCCGCGCGTCTTCCGGGTTCTGCTCCAGCAGGCCGAAGAGCGCCCGTTCTGCCCCGTCCCGCTCCCCGGCCTCCATCAGCCGAGCCGCCTCTTCGGTTCCCCCGCGCATGGCCAGGCAGTATCGCAGCGTGCGCTCGCGCGGGCAAGCGGATGGCGTACCATGCGGTCGTGGATGCTCGGAAGGAGGTCGACCGGCCGTGATGGGATTCAAGGAACGCGTCTTCTCCCCGTTCCCGCCCGACGTCTCACTCGAGGAGTTAGTCCCCAAAGACCACTTCTACCGCCGCCTGGAAGAGCGGACCGACCACTCGTTCGTGCGGGAGATGGTCGCCCCGCTCTACGCCGGGGGCGGCAGGCCCAGCGTGGACCCCGTGGTGTTCTTCAAGCTCCAGCTCGTCATGTTCTTCGACGACCTTCGCTCCGAGCGGCAACTCATGAGGGTGGTCGCCGACCGGCTCTCCTTGAGGTGGTACCTTGGCTACGATCTGTTCGCAGGAGGGCCCCTGACGGGTTGACCCCCACTTCGTCGGGTTCGAGGCGCACGATTGCAACGCGCTCGCGCTAAGGTGCTACTAGGAGCTCGGGTTTCGCCGCGAAGGCTTGCGGTCAGGATGCGCCCTCCGGGACGGTATCCGGGCTCGGTGGTGCTATGGTATCCGGCGACGGCAACAGCCCGCCGGTTCGCGGCTTGCGGGAACGCCCAAAGAACCGGCTCCAAGCGCCACGGCTCCAGCCGCGTGACCGTTGGGGCCGGCTTCTCGCCACGAGGGGGGCCATGCCGCGTAGGCGGCATTACGGATGGACAACCTCGGAAGGGAGTCATGGGAACGGACCTTTTGGATTCTCCTATAGTTGTGGTGGCCTGCCTCTTTATCCGTCCCGGCAAAGAGGCCGCGTTTCGCGAGTTCGAAACCGACGCAGCACGGATCATGCGAAGCTACGGGGACCGGATCGACAGGGTCATCCGACCGATCGCCCCGGCCGCCGAAGGCCCCCTTCCGCACGAGATCCACATCGTTTCCTTCCCCAGCCTGGAGCGGTTCGACGCGTACCGGGGGGACCGGGATCTCGCCGAGCTGGCGTACCTCCGGCAATCCGCGATCTCCCACGCGGATGTCATTATCGGAGTTGAAGGTGACACCTACGCCTAGAGCAAGAACCTGCTTCGACGCCGCCGACCGCGCAACCTCCGCAGACCACCTCAGCTTGCCTTTGTAACCCGGGAACCACATACAAAGCTGCCTGATAGACGGTGGGGTTTCCACGCCGCCATCTTGGTAATCGGTCGGCTAATGCGCCCAGAACTTGGATAGCCGTGGTTCGTCGAGCTTCGAAACCCTCTTCGTTCGTCGAAACACCTTTCTTCTGGGGCGTGAAACGTTCTGCGCTCCTGTGGTGTTGTATGGGTATGGAAACCGAACTTGAGGTTTGCAGCGGCATGAAAGGGCCAGACCCGCTGGCCCGTCGTCTTGCGGCCGGCGACCCCTGCGCGCCCCGCGAACTGGTGGAGAGTCTCCACTCCGAACTCTACCGTTACGCCCGGTCTTTGCTGCGCGACGCACCGGCGGCCGAGGACGCCGTGCAGGAGGCATTCGAGAAGGCTTTCGTTGCTCTCGGAAAATACTCGTACGAGCGCATCGAGATCCTCTCTTTGCGTCCCTGGCTGTACCGCATCACCCTCAACGTGGTACGCAACGCCTGGCGCGATGGTCGCCGCGAGGTACCCATGGCCGAGACACCCGAGGGCGGCGGACAGTCCGGGAAGACGGCGGGCTCCACACCCGGCACGGAGAGGGAAGCCTGGCTGGATACGCTCGAAGCGATCGGACGGCTGGCCGAGCGCCAGCGGGTAGCCGTAACGCTACGTTACTTCGAGGATTTACCTTACGCGGAGATCTCCGGGATAACCGGCTGGCCCGAGAACACCTGCAAGACGTTGGTGCGCCGGGGGGTTCGGCGGCTGGGCGTTCTTATGGACGAATCGAGCGGAAAAGGAGGTCTTTAGCATGAACCATGAAGGACCGCGAAGGTTCGGGGAACGGGCCGGTGAGGAACGTGTGGCGCGGTTGCTCGGGGAGGCCGCCTCTCGCCTGGAACCCCGGGGAGATCCGGATCCGCCGATCGAACGGGCGCTCTCGCGTGGGGCCGACCGCCTCTTCTCGTGCGAATCGCCCTTGGGCGAAGTCTACGTGGGGGTGAGCGCAAGGGGCGTGCGCCTTCTCGGGAGAGCCGCCTCGCCCGAGGAGTTCGCCCGGCGCTACAGGAAGCGATTCGGACGGCTGCTCTCGTGGGGCACGGACGAAAGGACGCGCAGACTCGCCGAGCGGATGGCCGCGGCGCTTGCCGGGGGGAAAGCCGAGGTCCCGGCGGACCTCTCGGAGACGACGCCCTTCCAACGACGGGTGCTCGAGGTAGTACGAAGCATCCCGCGCGGCGAGGTCAGGCCCTACGCCTGGGTCGCCCGCGAGGCCGGTTCGCCGAAGGCCTCCCGCGCCGTGGGCACGGTCATGGCGAACAACCCCGTGCCCCTTCTCATTCCCTGCCACCGGGTCGTCAGGAACGACGGCACGACCGGCGGGTACGCTTTCGGGCCGCAGGAGAAGGTCGGGCTGCTCGAAAGGGAAGGCGTGCCGGTCGGGGAGTTGGCCGGCACGCCGTACCTCGCCACGCCTACCACGGGGATCTTCTGCCACGCCACCTGCCGCAACGCCAGGAGGATAAGGCCCGAAAACCGCCGGCGCTTCCGCTCTGCGGGCGCGGCGGTGGAGGCCGGCTACCGGCCCTGCAAGGTGTGCCGCCCGGCACCGCAGGGCTCGTTGCCGGAGGCGGCACGGTGACGGGGGCGACCCGACCAACCGCGTCGAAAGGAACAGCACCGATGCACAAGGTAGTCCAGCCCAAGGCCCTCTACTTCGGCACGCCGGTGGTCCTCGTCAGATCCGTCAACGAGGACGGCGCGACGAACCTCGCCCCTATGTCCTCGGCCTGGTGGGTCGGCCGCTCGTGCATGCTCGGGCTGGACGCCACCTCCAAGACCACCGAGAACCTGATCCGGGACGGCGACTGCGTGCTGAACCTGGCCTCCGCAGACATGGTCGGCGCCGTCGACCGGCTCGCCCTGACGACGGGCAGCGAGGAGGTCCCGGAGCACAAGGCGAACAAAGGCTTCCGCTACGAGCCGGACAAGTTTTCCGCTGCGGGGCTCAGCCCGATACCTTCCGACATCGTGAACGCGGAGCGTGTGGCGGAGTGCAGCGTCCAACTCGAAGCGAAGGTCGCGGAGATGCACGTCTTCGGGGCGCCCTATGCCGAATGCTACGCGATCGAGGTATCCGTACTGCGTACCCACGTCGCCGAGGGGCTGCTCGTCCCCGGCAAGGAGGACCACATCGATCCGGTCAGGTGGGACCCGCTCATCATAAAGTTCACGGAGTTCTTCGGCGGCGACAAGAACGTCCATCCTTCGTCGCTCGCCCGCGGCTGGGGCATGCGCCACGAGGGCACAGGCGTTCTCCAGCCAGAGGCGTACGCCTGATGCCCGATGGCAACTTTCGGGGTGCGGACCCTCACGGCCGGTGCGGGGTGTGGTCGTGAAGATCCGCATCGGACAGCTCCTCGCGCGAAAGCCGCGATTCGACCCTGTGCGCTTGCGAAACGCGCTTGTTACCACAGCATCAACACTGGGACAGTCTCGACGCTGGGCGAACAACTTGGAGGCGGCGAACGTGCGCGGTCGGGGGCAAAGCCCTGTTTCCTCGGGTATCCATCGCCGAAGATCGTCATCGTGCCGCCGGTGGAGAGGGAGCCCGTCTTCGCGGAGAAACTGCGCTGCGATACCCGGGACGCTTGGCCGGGGCGAGATGGGAATCGTCGGACGGACCTGCGGGTCCGTCCGACGATTCGGGTGGGCGCCGCCGGCGACCGTTTCCAATCCGCTCCCCCGCATCTTTATCCACCACCACAAGATATAGACCCCGGGTCCCGTGGTGGATCGGCCTTCGGACCATCCTCGTGGCTCCAACGGTCTGGTTTATGCGAGATTCCGCATGCGGATTTCGGAGAGCGCCCCTTCCACGCACTCCGGTGAATACAGGTACTTGACTAGTCGCGGGCTGGCTCGTAGGTGAGGACCACCACGCCCGAGGCGAACGTCTTCGTCTCCACCAGCCTCAGGGCCTTCGTCGAGCCGGTCCCGTCCCCGAAGAGGCGTTTGCCGCTCCCCACGACGACCGGGAATACCATGATCCGGTACTCGTCCACGAGGTCGTCCCCCATCAGCGTGTTTACGAGAGCGCCGCTGCCGAAGACGAGGATGTCCTTGCCGTCCCGCCGCTTGAGGTCGGAGACGCCCTCGGCGACGTCCCCCTCGATGAGGGTGGAGTTGTTCCACTCCAGCGGACCCTCCAAGGTGGTCGAAGCGATGTGCTTGGGGTGGCCGTTCATCATGTCCGTGTATTCTTGGAGCTCCGCCCGGCCTGGTCCCTCGTACCCTTCCATCATGCCGGGCCAGGCGGCGGCGAACCCTTCGTAGGTGGCCCGTCCCAGCAGGAGGGCGTCGGCTGCGGCCAGCTCGTCGAACTTGTACCGCTGCTGCTCTTCGCTTCCGAACCGGGGGGTCCACCTCTCGGGCGTCTCCATCACGCCGTCCAGCGCCACGAACTCCGACACGACCACCTTCCTCATACAGTGACCTCCTCCTTGGGTTGCCTTGCACTCATCAGCTCGGAGCATAATGAAAGGCCACTCACGAGAAAAGTGCGATTCTCTGAACTTCCTAGAACCCCTTCAGGGCGAAGCTCGGAGAACTCCCCTTACCCGGAGATAGGTGAATAGCCGTGGACTCTGGCTACCAGCGGCGAGATTCCAGAAGCTTGGTCCCCTCAAACCTAGCCGGGGCCGGCGCTACACATATCCGTAGTCTCGTTGGCAGAAAAGGTCCGCGGCCGGCCCGGCGCCGCCCGTTGCGGCGACGCAACTGGTACGCTGCCCGCATGATCGGTCCGCCGCGGCTCGTCATCTTCGACTGCGACGGGGTGCTCGTGGACTCGGAGCGCATCGCCGTGCGCGTGGACGCCCTGGTGCTGGCCGATCTCGGCTGGCCCCTCGGCGAGGCCGAGATTGTCGAGCGCTTCGTCGGCCGCCCGGACGAATACATGGTCGCGGAGATCGAGGCACGCCTGGGGCGCCGCCTGCCGGAGGACTGGGAAGAGCCTTACCTGCACCTCTACCGGGAGGCCTTCGAGGCCGACCTTCGGCCCGTGGAGGGCGTCGTCGAGGCGCTTG
>CADCUW010000270.1 GCA_902805985.1 uncultured Rubrobacteraceae bacterium | reverse complement strand
TGGGGAAGACGTAGTCCTTGTACTGGCCCGGGGCGGTCACGTCCTCAGCGTACCCGTCGTACTGCGGGGCCGACTGGTTGCCGTGCAGGTGCACCGAGGTGGTGGTCTTGTAGCCGAAGCGCGAGACCGCGGGCAGCGCGTTGATCTGCCTCACGACCGCCCTGCGCCCCCGGGCGACCCTGATGGTGGGACCGGGGGAGATGCCGTTGTAGCCGTAGATCTCGGTGTCCGGGCGACCGGGAACGATCGGCACGCGGGCGCTACGCATGGTCACCTCGAAGTAGTCTGTGGTCTCGTCCGAGCGCACGGGCTGGAGCACCGGCGGGGCGGCGAAGGGAACTTGGAAGGGTTGGGGCAACTGGCTGGAGGGCAGCCGGTCTCCCGAGGACCACTCGGCCCTCGCCGTCCGCTCCAAGGGAAGCACGAGCGCGGCGCTGCCGAGCAGGCCCAGCTTCAGCGCGTCCCTGCGACTCATCCGGCCTATTCGGCTCGCTTTTCTCTCCACCCCGTCCCTCCTTGGCCTCTCCAACACCTGTCCCGCACCGAGACGACAAACCGTCCACCCGGGGTCTTTTTCCCCTCACCCTTCTTTAGCAGGGCGGAGGAAGAATGAGAGAAGGCCCCCGCCCCGTGCTGCTATAGCTCCCCCAGTATCGAGGAGGCCGAGGCGGTTGTCTGTAGGCCGGTTGGCGTATCTTTTCGGGGCAACTTCCTAGAACCCCTTCAGACCGAAGTTCCGGGAACGCTCCTTCCACGCACCCCGGTGGATAGGATGCCGAACCCTCCACGGGGCGGCTACCCAGTCACGATCTCCTGGAGCTCGGGGCGTCCGCGCAGCTTCTCTAGCCCTAGCCGCGAGCGGCCTTTGACGGTGCCCAGCGGCACGCCCAGGCGCTCGGACACCTCCGCCTGCGTCAGGCCCCGCAAGTGGAGGAGCGCGAGGACCTCGCGCTGTTCACGCGGGATGCCCCGGAGGGCTTCGCGCACCCGGTCCCGTTTGTGGTTGCCCCAG
>CADCUW010000269.1:4051-6034 GCA_902805985.1 uncultured Rubrobacteraceae bacterium | reverse complement strand
CCGTCCGGGAGGCGGGCGTGGACGAGGGACTGTGCGTGATCTCCTCCACCCACACCACGGCGGCCGTCACGGTAAACGAGGACTACGACCGCGACGTGCCCCGAGACCTGGCCGCCGCCTGCCGCGCCTTTCTCGAAAAGCTCGGCGTGAGCTTCGATCACGTGGAGGGCAACAGCGACTCCCACTTCCTCACGAGCCTCTTCGGCCCGTCCCAGACGCTCCTGGTGCGCGCGGGCGAGCCCGACCTCGGCCGCTGGCAGGGCGTCTTTCTCGCCGAGTTCGACGGACCCCGCCGGAGGACCGTTCGCGTGGCGGTGTTGTAGGTTACGCTCGGCAGGTTTCTCGTGTTTAGTTACGGTTGTGATTTCGGTAGAATGGTCTCTAGTTAGGCGGTTCTTTTGGTCTGGATCGCGTCCGGCGGATGGCGAAGGTTTTGGAGGCTCGCGTGAACGGATTGGCTAAGGGCGGTCTGGCGTTGGGGGGGATGGTCGTTGGCATGATGGCGCTCAAGAGGGCGCTCAACCCGCGGCCCCGGTACGCGCCCTGGGAGAAGCCGCCCTACGGCGAGTTCGATCACAAGGTGCTCGTGGTGGGCGGTGGGTTCGGGGGGTACACGACCGCCACGGACGTCTGCAAATTCGTTCAGGACCGCGACGACGTGGGCGTGCTCGTCATCGCGCGGGACAACTTCTTTACGTTCTGGCCCATGGTGCCTGGCATCGTCAGCAGCGACATAGACGCGCGCAACGTGGCGCAGCCCCTGAGAAGGGCGCTCATAACCGCCGGGGCGAGCTTCCGGCGGGCCGAGATACGGTCCGTAGATTACGAGCGCAAGGTCATCGTGGCCGACGGCGGACTGGAGTTCCCGTTCGACCAGCTCATCATCTCTTTAGGCGGGCAGCCGAACTTCTTCGGGATACCCGGCGTCGAGCAGCACAGCCTCCTGATGCGGGGTGTGGAGGACGCCGAGCGCATCAGGAACAGGGTGATCGAGCGCTTCGAGGAGGTCTCCCTCATCCGGGGGGACGTGCCCGAATCCAAGCTGACCTTCGTCGTGATCGGGGGCGGCGCGACCGGGGTCGAGACGGCGTCAGAGATCCACAGCCTCGTGCACGAGAGCCTGGCGCCCGACTACCCGAACATCGACCCGCACCGCGTCAGGATCTTCCTGCTCGAAGGGCTGCCGAACATCCTGCCGGAGCTCGATCCCGCGCTGCGCAAGGCGGCCCGCACGCGGCTCGTCAACGAGCGCATAGACGTCAAGACGGGCGCCATGGCCACGGAGATCACCGAGAACTGCGTCAAGCTCAAGAGCGGGGAGACGATCGCGTCGGAGAACGTGATCTGGACCGCCGGCAACCGACCGAACCAGACGATAACGGACCTCGGCCTCCCCTACGACGAGCGCACGGGTATCAACGTGGACCTCACGCTGCGGGTTGAGGGCCACGAGAACGTCTGGGCCATCGGCGACTGCGCCACGGTGATGGACAAGCGCCATGCGGACGGGAAGCTCGTGCCCCCGACCGCCCAGGCCGCCATCCAGCAGGGTCACGTCGTCGCCCGCAACGTGATGAAGACCATAGACGGCCGCGACGACCTCGAGGAGTTCGAGTACAAGCCGCTCGGCCAGCTCGTCGAACTCGGCAGCGACTTCGCGGTCAACGAGGTGATGGGCGTCCGGTTCACGGGCCTCGCCGCGGCCCTGTTCTGGCGGATGGCCTATCTCGTGCGTCTCAACAGCCCCCAGAGCCGGGCCCGCATCGCCGCGGACTGGGTCCTCGGCGCCGTGCTCCGCCCGGCTGTAACCCAGGTCCGGGGCACCTCCAAGGAGTAGACCCGGCTTGAGCGCCGCCCCCGGAAGTGCTAGGTTAGCGGGGCAAGCCGCCGAAAGACGGGCCATGATCCAGGACTCACAGCACAAGGAGACCGCTTGACGCTCGCCAACCAGCTCACCCTGGTAAGGCTCGTGGCGGTCGTGCC
>CADCUW010000269.1:0-3951 GCA_902805985.1 uncultured Rubrobacteraceae bacterium | reverse complement strand
CCCGGAAGTGCTAGGTTAGCGGGGCAAGCCGCCGAAAGACGGGCCATGATCCAGGACTCACAGCACAAGGAGACCGCTTGACGCTCGCCAACCAGCTCACCCTGGTAAGGCTCGTGGCGGTCGTGCCCGTCATGGCGATGCTCTACCTCCCCTTTGACTGGGCCCGGTGGGCCGCCGTGGGCATCTACGTCGCCGCCATCCTCACTGACTACTTCGACGGCAAGCTCGCCCGACGCTCCAACGAGGTGACGGGCTTTGGCAAGCTGATGGACTCCATCGCTGACAAGGCGCTCATCGTCTCCCTCTTCTTCGCGCTCGTGGGCGAGGGCTCGATGGCCTCGTGGATGGCGGCGATCATGGTGATCCGGGAGTTCGCCGTGACCGGCCTTCGCATGGTCGCCCTGGAAGGCGGGGAGGTCATAGCCGCCAACAGCTGGGGCAAGGCGAAGATGAACGCCCAGAGCCTCGGCGTCTTTATCCTGCTCGTCGGTATCCCTGGCGCTGAGGGCTGGCGCGGCGCGGTCTCCAGCTTGGGCTGGTGGGTGATGCTCGTGGCGGTGGTGCTCACGCTCCTCTCCGGCTGGTCGTACCTGCGGGATACGCCGCGTATCCTCGCCATTACCTCCAAGCGGGATCAGCGGCTCTAAAAGCTGTAGAATCACGCCCCTATGGCGGAGAACACGGAGAAGCGGCTGAGGCCGGCCGAGGTCGAGATGATCCTGCGCCGCGCCTCTGAACTGAACGCCCGCCGGTGGGAGCGCGGCTCTGAAGACGTCCCTTCTGTCTCGCCTGAGGTTCTGGTCCAGGTGGCCGCCGCCGCCGGCATCCCGGAGCAGGACGTGCGCCGCGCGATGTGGGACCTCGCCTCGGAGAAGACGGCTGAGCCCCACTCCCTTGCCTGGAAGCTCTACGGCCCGGCCCGCCTGCGCGCCGTGCGCGAGGTGAACCGCCCCTCGGGCCGCACCCGCGAGCACCTCGAGGGCCTCCTCAGGCTGGAGCAGGGCCTGAAGGTGCGCCGCAAGACGGAGATGAGCTCGCTTTGGGATCCCGGCGACGAGCTCGGCATGGTGCGCCGCGCCCTGGACTTCTCCGGCGACCGGACGCTGCTGAAGACCCGCTCCGTGGAGTTGCGCGTCGAGGCCACGGACGAGGAGCGCTGCGCGGCGAACCTGACCGCCGACGTCTCCAACCAGCGGGCGGAGTACCTCTCTCTGGGCGGCATCCTCGGCGCGACGCTCGCCGCCCTCTTTATCCTCGCCGGCATGCAGAACGGGCTCTTCCTGCTCGGCGTGCTGCCCGCCCTCGCGGCCCCGGCCTTCTGCTGCAGGGTCGCCTACCACAGAACGAGCACCGACATACGCCGCGCCCTGGACGACCTCCTCGACGCGGTGGAGCAGGACCCATCCCAGGAAGACCAGCCCCTCGACCGCGGCGACCGCCAGCCCGGCACCATAAAAGGCCTCAAGCGGATCCCAAGGTTCACCTCACCGCCCCGCGAAGAATAGCGGGCTCCTCGTTAAAACCCGCTGTACGAACCGACTACAATAAAGACATGCCGCTAAACGTACTCAAGGAGATCTTCGGGTTCGATTCGTTCCGTCCGGGGCAAGAGGCCGTCATACGGGCCGTGCTCGAGGGGCGGGATACGCTGGCGGTGATGCCGACCGGGGGCGGGAAGAGCCTGTGCTACCAGATCCCGGCGCTCATGCAGCAGAGCCTCACCGTGATCGTCTCGCCGCTTATCTCCCTGATGAAAGATCAGGTCGACTCTCTCCTGCAGAGCTCCGTCGCAGACGCCGCCGCCCTCCACTCCGGGCTCTCGCCCGAGGAGCGTTGGGAGGTCGAGAGGAAGGTGCGGACGGGTGAGATCCGGATGCTCTACGTCGCCCCCGAGCGGCTGCGGTCCCTGGAGTTCGTCCTCTCGCTGCGGCGCGCGGGAGTGGGGCTCTTCGTGGTGGACGAGGCCCACTGCATCAGCGAGTGGGGCCACGACTTCCGCCCCGACTACCTCTTTCTGCCGCGCGCCGTGCGGGATCTCGGCAGCCCGCCGGTACTCGCGCTCACTGCGACCGCCACGCCGCGCGTCCGGCAGGACATTCGTCGTTCGCTCGGGATGAGGGACCCGCACGTCGAGGTGACCAGCTTCAACCGACCGAACCTGACCTACCGGGTCGTGCCGGCCGAGAAGAAGCAGAAGCTCGCGCGCATCATGGATGTGATCCGGTCTTCTCCGCCGCCGGGCATCGTCTACGCGACCACCCGCAAGGAGTGCGAAGAGCTCGCCGCCGAGCTGCGCTCCTCCGGTGTCGACGCGGCGGCGTACCACGCCGGCATGGGCGCCGCGCGCCGAACGGAGGTGCAGGAGCGGTTCATGACCGACGAGGTTGGGGTGGTCGTGGCGACCATCGCCTTCGGGATGGGCGTGGACAAGCCGAACGTCCGCTTCGTCATCCACGCGGCGGTCCCCGGCAGCCTCCCCGCGTACATCCAGGAGTCTGGCCGGGCCGGGCGCGACGGCGAGGGGGCCGAGTGCGTCGTCCTCTACCGCGGCGCCGACGTCGGCCGCCGCAAGCGGCTCGTCACCCTCAACTCCTCCGGGGAGGATGAGGTGTCGTCGTTTTTCCGGGGGCTCGTCGGGGTGGAGAGGGAGGGGCGGGTAAACGCGCCGTTCGGCTCGCTCGCCGCCCTGGGCGGGGTCGAGCCCGACGCGGCCGGGATCGTACTCGGGAGCCTCGAGCGCTCGGGCCTCGTCTCGCGCGGCTACGACCTGTGGTCCGAGGTCGAGGTGCGGCGGCTGGACGAGGAGCCGGGGGATCTACGCGAGGAGGTGGCGGCCGTCCACGCGGCGCTGCCGGGCGCGGGGTCCGTCGGCCTCCCTGAGCTCTCACGAAAGGTGGGCCTGCGCCCGGCGGTGGTTCAGGGGGCCATCTACCGGATGATGGTGGACGGGATAGCGGAGGTCGTCCCCCGCGGCGCCCTGGTGGACGTGAGGCTCAAAGCCACCTCGCTGGACGAGGAGAGTCGCAGGGACATCGCCTCCCGCCTCAAGGGCCGCGCGCAGGCGGCGTACGCCCAGATCCGGGACGTCGAGTCCTACGCGAACCTCTCGGCCTGCCGCCGCGAGCACCTCCTCCGCCACTTCGGCGATACGGAAGAGGTGGCCCCCTGCTCCGGTTGCGACTTCTGCCTCGGCGAAATCAGCCAGGCACCCGGCCCTGGCGCGGTCGCGCCCACCACGGTCCCCACGAACGGATCCAACCCCGACGTGGACCCGGCCCTCTTCGAGCGCCTCCGGAGCTGGCGGGGTGAGAAGGCGAGGGAACAGAAGGTGCCCGCCTACGTCGTCTTGCACAACTCGCACCTGGAGGAGATCTCCGCCCGCAGGCCCCGCACCATCCAGGAACTCGGCTCCATAAAGGGCGTCGGCCTCCGCCGCGCCGCCCGCTACGGCGACGAGCTCCTCGCCCTCGTAAGCGGTGAGGAAGGTGAGGCGACGCCGCACCACGAGCCGACCGAACACGCCGAGACCAACGGTTACCGCCCCCACCTCGAAGCCGCGGCGGCCCTGATCCAGGCCGGCAGGGGCGCAGACGCCGTCCCCGAACTCGCCCGCGCCCTACAACTCGGTGGCGACGAGGCTCGCAAGGAGATAGACGAACTCCTAGGAAAAAGCTGAGAGCGTAGGCCAGGCCGAAACGTACGGACAAGCTGGCGGGACCAGCATGCCGTCGACCGAGAGGAGACAGACGTGAAGCTCGAAGGAAAGAAGATCGCGGTCCTGCTGGCCGGGGGTTTCGAGGACCTCGAGTACTGGGTGACGTTGATGCGCCTGCAGGAGGAGGGGGCCGAGGTCGTCACCGTGGGGCCGAACAAGGATGAGGTCTCAGGCAAGAACGCGCTCACCGCGCAGGCCGACGCGACGGCCGACGAGGTGGACGCGGGTACCCTCGA
>CADCUW010000268.1 GCA_902805985.1 uncultured Rubrobacteraceae bacterium | reverse complement strand
GCTCTTGGCCGTGCAGGAACCCCGGCACCAGCGGGTTCTCGACGATGTGCACCGCCGCGTCCGCCGCCGACAGGGTGATCGTCACTATCCAGGCGGTCGCGACGAACCCAAGCAGGACGAGCACGAGAATCTTGCCCTTCCAGAACGAGAGCAGGTTCTCGAGCATCGCGATCGAACCCTGGCCGTGGGGGCTTTCCCTGGAGACCACACGGTACATAGGCAGCATCCCGAACAGGGTCAGGAGCACGATCAGCAGCGTGGCGATGGGCGAGAGCGCGCCGGCCGCGGCGGCCGCTATAGCGGGGATGTAGCCGAGCGTGGAGAAGTAGTCCACCCCTGTCAGGCACACCACCTGCCACCAGGGGTGCTCCTCCTCGCCCTCCCTGGCCTCAGGTCCCTTGACCTCCTCGACGCGCTTGTCGAGCAGCCAGCGCCTGAACCCGCCGGCCCCGGTCGCCTTCTCCGTTCCCGGGCGGGCCACTAGGAGGACCGCCCGAGCACATTGACGGGGCCACCCGACGGACGGCCTGACAGGGACGGGTTCGTGGGCACCGCGATCCTCCTTCTTCGGCGCCTGCGGGGTTAGCTGTCGGGTTCGGGCCGAAAGAGCTAAGCCCTACGCCAGCGTTCGCTGGCGATTCACCCCGAGGACCTGTCAGGTCCGAAGTGGGTCCCCCGCCCCCCGGCGCCACCCGGGGGCTCGGCGTCTTAATGGCATGCTGTTGTCAACCTTCGATATACGCCCGCCAACGACCGTTGTCAACGACTGGCTCGTACGCCTAGTCACCCGAGTGCGTGGAAGGATCATTCTCCGAACTTCGCGCGTAGGGGATTCTGCGAAGTTCGGATGCCGAAGCTATCTTCTTCTGCTCGAGGAGCTGCGCCGTTGAAGCATTAGCAACGCAAGGACCGCCACGACGGTCGCAACCACGATGCCTCCCATCGTCGCCCCGGAGGCCGCCGACGGGCGCCCGCCTCCCCTTCCCGGGGGCTCCTCCTCCGAGCCGCTGTAGC
>CADCUW010000267.1 GCA_902805985.1 uncultured Rubrobacteraceae bacterium | reverse complement strand
TGCAACGGCCTGCCCGGTATTGTAGCAGGTATTACCAAGACCGGTTCGCGTTCTCGATGCGAAAGCCTTCTCGGAACTTCGCGCGGAGGGGGTTCTCAGAAGTTCGTGGCCGATTGCGCGTAGGGGCGAAGAGGGTCCGAAGCTCCTGTGGAAGGCCTGCCGCCCGGTTGAGGCGACGGCTCCTTTAGACGCCCAAGGCGAGCGAGTACAGCCCGTAAACGAGGGCGAAGGTCGCAAGCGCGCCGGTCAGCGAGACGCAGAGTTGCGCCCATACTGGCAACCGCCCGACGGTCTTCGCCGGCGGACCCAGGAGCCTCCTGGCCGCGACCTCCCACCGGTCCATAAGACGGGCGACCGGTTGGACCTCGCCGGCGACCATGGCGAGTCCCAGGACCACCGTACCCCAGCCCAGCACCGGCATCCACCCGAAGACGGCGCTGACGACGATCAGCCCCGCGCCCCCCGCGAGGTTGGCCAGGCGCACGGGGTGGAGTCCCCTGTGGCCCCGGCTCTGGCGCAGCCGGTAGCGCTCCCTGAAGCGCAGCCCCGGCCTGCCCGCAGCGAAGATCCGCCAGCTCGTCCTGATGCGCCCGATCACGGCCTCAAGCTCGCGCCCATCGTGCTACGAGGGCTCCTTCCGGGCGACGACCCTAACCACCCGCGGGCCGTCCACCTCCTCCACCCGCAGCACGTGGCCGTCGAGGCGCACCTCGTCGCCGGCCTCTGGGGCGCGTCCGAGACGGCCGAAGACGAGGCCGCCCACGGTCCCGAAGTCCTCGCTTTCGAACCCCGCGCCCAGCGCCCTGTTCGCCTCCTCTATGGGCGTGCCGCCGCCCATGGAGTGGGAGCCGTCCGGGTTCTCGCGCACGGAAGAGGTCGTCCCGTCGAACTCGTCGCGGATCTCGCCGACTATCTCCTCGACGATGTCCTCCACCGTGATGATGCCCTCGAACGACCCCCACTCGTCGATGACGACGGCCATGTAGAGCCGGGGGCCTTTGAGGTCCCGGAGGACGTCGTCCACCCGCCGGTTCTCCGGGACCGTCAGCACCTCGCGCATGACGTCCGCGGCCGTCGTCCGAGTCCCGAGGCCGCCCGCGTCCCCGCCCGCGTCCTCCACGGCTCGCATGACGTCCTTGGCGTGCACCACCCCCACTATCCTGTCCGGGCGCCCCTCCTCGTGGACCGGGTAGCGGGTGTGCTCGCCCGTGGCTATGGCCGAGAAGAGCTCCCTCAAGGGCATGCCAGCGGGCAGCGAGACGACGTCGGGGCGGGGGACCATGACCTCGCGGGCCGGCGTGTCCTCCAGCTCGAAGACCCCCTCGAGCATGTGCCGCTCGTCGGCGTTGAGGACGCCCTGATCGGTCGAGCGGCCGATGATCAGGCGCAGCTCCTCCTCTGAGTGCTCCTCCTCGGTCTCCGAAGCCGGGGGCACTCCGAAGAGCCTCACCACGGCGTTGGCCACGCCGTTGAAGACGACGACGCCGGGGTAGAAGAGGAAGTAGAAGAACCTCATGAACGGCGCCACGAACAGGGAGGTCCCTTCGGCCCTGGCTATGGCGACGCTCTTGGGCGCGAGCTCCCCGAAGACGACGTGCAAGAAGGTGATGATCGCGAAGCCTACCGCGAAGGCGATGGTGTGGATCAGGGCCTCGGAGAACCCCGCTGCCGCCAGCACGGGCTCCAAGAGCGAGGCTATAGCCGGCTCGCCTAAAGCGCCGAGGCCCAGGGAGGAGACGGTGATGCCGAGCTGGCACACGGAGAGGTAGGCGTCGAGCTTGTCGGTGGCTTTCTTCAGTAGCCCGGCAGATCGCCGGCCCTCCCGCACCAGCCCGTCCACCTGCGTGGAGCGGATCTTCACCAGCCCAAACTCGGCGGCCACGAACAGGCCGTCCAGGGCGACCAGAAACAGCGCCAGGACGACTAGGACGCCGTCGAGGACCAGACCGCTCAAGACGACGCCCTCCCGGAGAGAGGAGCCGTCGCGCGCCCCGAGGGGGGCGGCGTAGGCGCGGGGGTGCGGGGTGGTTCTTCGGTACGCAAGCTACGGCCCAAGCGTACCACGCCGCACCGGGGCGATGATGCGTGAGCAACGGACCGCAAACGACGAACTCCGGTATAAGTAGGGGGGATGCGCATCGCGATGTTCACCGAGACCTTCCTGCCGGCCACCGACGGTGTCGTTACCCGCCTGCGCCACACCATAGAGGAGCTGGGAAGGTTGGGGGACGAACTGCTCCTGTTCGCCCCGTCGGGCGGGCCGGATTCCTACGCGGGGGCGCGCGTCCACGGGGTTCCCGGGATTCCGTTCCTCTTCTACCCGGAGAAGAAGCTATGCCCTCCCCACCCCGGCTTGGGCCGCGCGCTCCGGCGCTTCCGGCCGGACCTCGTCCACGTCGCGAACCCCGTCGTCCTGGGCGCTGGCGGCGTGTACTACGCGTGCCGGCATGGCGTCCCGCTGGTAGCGTCCCACCACACGAAGCTGACGGCCTACGCCCGCTACTACGGCCTGGGCTTCGCGCAGGGGCTGGGCGGCGCCTACCTTAGGGCGCTGCACAACCGGGCCGCCGTGAACCTTTGCAACTCGGAGGCGGCGGGAGAAGAGCTTCTGCGTGGGGGCATTAGGCGCGTGCGGGTGTGGCCGCACGGGGTGGACGCCCGCAGATTCCGTCCGGGCCGCGCCTCGGGAGCGTGGCGGGCCAAGCTCTCCGGAGGCAACCCCGAAGACATGCTCCTGCTCTCCGTGGGTCGCCTGGCCCCGGAGAAGGGCCTGGGGCGGCTCAAGGCGGTCCTGGCGGAGATACCCGGCACCCGTCTGGCGATGGTGGGCGACGGTCCCGCCCGGGGGGCCCTCGAGCGCGAGTTCGCGGGGAGCCCGACGGTGTTTACGGGGTTCCTGCACGGCGAGGAGCTGGCCGCGGCCTACGCCTCTTCGGACGTCTTCCTCTTCCCATCGACCACGGACACGCTGGGGCACGCCATGGTCGAGGCCCTGGCCTCGGGGCTGCCGGTCGTCGCGGCGCGGAGCGGAGCTGCGTCCGAGGTCGTGGACGACGGGACGACAGGTGTGCTCTACAAGGCCGGCTCCGCCGCGTCGCTGGTGGGGAGTGTCCGGCGGCTCGTCGCCGATCCCGGGCTGCGAGGGAGCATGGGCAGAGAAGCCCGGGCGGCCGCCGAGCGTAAGGACTGGGGCGCCTCCGCCCGGACTTTGAGGCGGCACTACGCGGCCGCTCGGCGGGCCCGATGAAGGCGGACCAGTCGCGCCGCGCCGCGGGCTCCGTCGCGCCTCGCGAGAGCCTTGCCGGCGGGACGCGACGGCGTGGCCGGCGCTCCCGGGATTCTTGGCCTCGGGGGCTGGCGGAACTCGCGAAGTGGGCGATCCCACCAAAGTCCGCCCGGCGCGCGGGGGCATCGAGTGCTACCGTGCCGCTTTCGGCGGCCGCGCCCCCGGTAAAGGATCTCGTCGGGAAGAAACCTTGACCCAGAGAGGCGCGCCTTCCCGAGGGTACCGGCTCTTCCGCCGCGCGGTCGTTGCGCTGGGGGCGTTGCTCTTCGGGTACACCGTCCACGGGCGGGAGAACATCCCCGAGGGCGGCGCCCTCATAGTGGCGGCGAACCACCGGCGGATCGCCGACCCCGCCTTCGTCTCCATGGCGTTGCCCCGGCGGCTGCGCTGGATGGCCATCAAGGACCTCTTCGTCTTCCCCGTTCGAAAGCTGGTGCTCTTCGGCGGGGCCTTCCCCGTGGACCGCGAGAACGGCGGCAGGGCCGGCCTCCTTACGGCCCTAAGCCTTCTCTCGGAGGGCGAGGCCGTGGGCATCTTCCCCGAGGGAACCCGCCAACGGACGGACGCCCTCCGGGGTGAGCCGAGGAGCGGCGTGGGGATGCTCGCGGCTCGCAGCGGGGCCCCCGTGCTGCCGGTCTACGTGGACAGGGTGCCGGGCCCCGCCGCCCGCCTCCGCGGGGAGCGGCTCCGGGTGTACGTCGGGGCCCCCCTCCGATTCGACGGGCCCGACGACCGGCGCCGCTGGGGCGGGAAGGCCTACCGCAGGATCGCCGAGGAGACCCTCCGCGCGATCTACGACCTCAAGGAGGAGCACGGGGCCCGCGAGGCCGGGAAGCGAGGATGCGGACGGGCCGCATCGAGGTCCGGCACCGGGCGCCCGAGGTGAGCGAGACCTCGATCGGGTCGCATCGCGCAAGGAGCCGGCGGTGATGCGCTCACTGTCGTAAGAAAGGGCCGCGTGGGCCATCCGTGCCGCGCTGGCCCTAGCCTCGCGTGGGTACTCCTCACCTTGGACCCGGTCGGCGTGCTCTCCATGGCGTTCTTCATCGCCTGTCCTTCGCCTACCTGCTGCGAGAGGAGAAGCGGCCCAACGCGTTCGACGCCCTCGCGATCCACGGTCGGGAAACGCCCGACGCGTAGTGCTAACGAAGCCCTAGCGGGCTCCCTCATGGCCCTGAGCTCCGGGAGGATGCAGTCTATTCACCGGAGTGCGTGGAGAGACTGTCTGGAAAGTAGTTCGAGTACCGTTTCGGCAGTAAATCTGACCCATATACGGAGGCCACAGAGGCCGAAATAGGAGCTTCTCGGCCTCTGTGGAGGCTACACGTTCGTGCCTCTGGGAGTTTCCAGACAGTCTCTAGAAGGGTTGTTCCCCGAACTTCGGCTTGAGGGGGTTCTACGAACTTCGGGATACGAAGGAGGGCCGGGCGTACCGTCCGGCCCTCCTCTTACGGGTCGTTCTGTCCGGGGGCTAGCTCACAAACCCCTCGCAGTTCACGAAGCTGTCGAGCTGCTCGGTGGGGTTCTTCTTGACCACGTCGGTGCCCGCTCCGCAGTCCACCTTGTCGACCTCCCCGTCGCCCTCCGAGCCGATAAGGTCGTTGCCGTCGCCCGCGCGGATCTCGTCGACGCCCGGCCCGCCGTAGAGGGCGTCGTCGCCCGCATCGCCGTGGAGCGTGTCGTCGCCGGAGCCCCCGTATACGGCCCGCTCCTCGGCCCGGTCGTCGCCGCCCCCGCCGAGCACGGTGTCGTCGCCCGCCCCGCCGTAGAGGGCATCGTGGCCGGCGTTGCCGTAGAGGGTGTCGTCGCCGCCCTTGCCGTGGAGGGCGTCGTTGCCCCCCAGGCCCTTGATCACGTCGGCCCTCGCCGTACCCTTCAGCAGGTCCCCGCCCGCCGTGCCCTCGACTATGGCCGTGGTCTCGGCCAGCGCGGTTCCCGAGAGGGCCATCATCGCCGCCGTCGCCAGCACCGCCGCCGTCTTCCTCATCGCCATGGTTCCTGCTCCTTCCGCCCGGTGTTCGCGGGCTCTTTGTCCTCTCGTCGGGAAGGAGTCTCGCCGCCGGCGGGAGCCCTGGCATCACGCAAATGGGTGAGTTCTTCGGGGTGTAGCCGAACCGTTACCGGGGCGTCGCCGGACCGTTATGGAGACGTCGCCTTACTGTTGCCGGGAGCCAACAAAACCGCCGTATTCGCCCAACATCGCGGAAGGATAAGGCTCTCCGAACTTCGCCTTGAAGGGGTTCCCGGAAGTTCGGGTTATAGGAGAGTCGAAACTTGGGTACGCTTCGGCCCCCGCTGTGGGCTGTCGTGCATATCGGGAGACCGGGTCGTGCTCCTTCTAACCTTCAATATATGACCGTCCACTCGGCCACTTCCTCGCAACTGCTCGACACGAAGTCGTTCTTATCGGCTTCGTATTCGTCCTTGCCTTCGCCGCAATGGAGCGCGTCCCGCTGCCCGCCCTTACCGTCCAAATAGTCGTCGCCATCCTCGCCATGGAGGACATCCTCGCCCGCGTCTCCCCACAACCACTCATCGTTGCCTGCCCCCCCCGTAGAGGACATCCTCGCCCCCGCCTCCCCAGAGCATCTTGTCGTCGCCTTCGCCCCCGTGGATCACGTCATCGCCATCGGCGCCGGCCATGAAGTCTTTGCCCGCTCCTCCGTGGAGCGTGTTCTTGCTGCTGTCGGTGAAGGGCTCTACGCCGACGGGCCCGGCGCCGGCCTGCGGCTCGTCGTTGCCCGGCCCGCCGTAGAGAAC
>CADCUW010000266.1 GCA_902805985.1 uncultured Rubrobacteraceae bacterium | reverse complement strand
TTCCAAACAGTTTCGGAATGGAAATTCTCCGAAGTCCGCTTGCAAGATGGTGCATATCTTGGGCCCATAGGCCGGGGGAACCGGGTGAAGTCTAACCCGTAGCATTGAAGGCGACACCACATGTTGTGGTGCTGAATGGATATGCGCGAAGGTGGATGCTCGGGAACCAAGCAGCCAGGTCCTGGG
This sequence comes from uncultured Rubrobacteraceae bacterium, assembly GCA_902805985.1. Lineage (GTDB taxonomy): Bacteria > Actinomycetota > Rubrobacteria > Rubrobacterales > Rubrobacteraceae > Rubrobacter_D. Next base: position 5,884 of record CADCUW010000266.1, on the reverse strand, counting down.
GGGTCGAAATATTCGAAGCGCTACGTCCGAGCTTTTGAGAACGCCCCCATGCCGAAGTTCGGGAAATGGCGTTCTAAGCTGTCGGGCGAACAAGGGTAAGGAGGAAAGACCGGACCGCTCACAGCAGCCCCGTCCCAACCTTGCGCCCTGGTGGATAAAACGGGTCGCCGGTAGCGGTAGAACTGCCGCGCTATCGGCTTTTTACCGCTACCGCTATCGGGGCGGTTTGACTGGTCACGGAGAAAAAAGGGGGGTGGTCAATTTTGACAAGCTGCCCTGGTCCGGTGGGGCCTCGTCCGGGCGCCCGGAAAAGTTACGTAACAACACCAAAAAGGGGCGGGCTTGGTGGACGGGGCGGTGGACCCTGGAGCGGTGGACGCCCTAGTGGTGGCCACCTGAGAACGGACACGGGACAAAAAGGCGGGGGGTCGAGTGTCAGGCTACCTAAAAAGGGGACCGGGCGGGCGGCATTGTGGGGAATATTCGGAGGCTAAAAAGTGGGGGTCCGCAACGTTGCGACCCAAAACGCGCGTGCCCGCGCGAGGCAAAGACTTAATGCCGCCACAAAAAGGAGCGGTTCGGACGTACGAACGCAAGAAAGGGGCGTCGTCTCTTGAACGGCGTAGACCGCTCCACGGCAGGCGTCAACGCCCTCCCTGAGAAGAGCACCTACCTCTCAGTTATTCACCCGAGTGCGTGGAAGGGCGACGGGCGCGACGAATTGCGCGGCGGGAGGGGCTTCGACGTCTGCTACGTGGACGAGGGCGACGCATACTCCGGCTGCGAAGAGGCGGCCACGGTCATCGAGTAGGCCGCGGGCGAACCGACCGCGAGGGAGCCCGGGAATGGGTAGCGAAGAGGAAGGGGCCGGGCTGTGGAACCCCCGTGCCCCTTCCTCTTCTTGCCACTATTGACCGGAGTGCGTGGAAGGGGCGTTCCGCGAACTTCGCGGCTAAAGTACCGTCCCCAAGCCGTAGTGCTCGTGGGCGGCGCGCTGTAGCTCCTCGCCTGGTGCGCCCTTTGGGTTGGCCAACGTTGGGGCGCTCTCTACGCTCTGTTGGTCTACCTTGAGGGTCACCGCACCCGGAGACTCCTCGGCTATGACTTCGGCGGGAACGAGATAGTGCTTCGTGCCGAAGCCTAAGAACCCGCTCGTGCACACGTCCAAGAACCGCAGGTCCCTGTCCTCATCGACGTAGAGGTTGCCCATCTGGACGACGTTGCGCGAACCAGAGTCGAAGACGCTCTTCTGGCGCAGTTCTTGGTGCGGGGGCTTGGGATGCTGGTGGCGTTCCAGCCGGGTCAGGTTCATGGGGCCCTCCCTTCACTTCGGCGGTGAGGGAGCTCTCCTCACCGCGCTTCTACAGCGTGGTCAGGAGCCATCAGGCCGCGGGGGCGGTCGGTTCTCCGCTCCTCTAGGAGCGGAAGGCGGAGTCCATCGCCCATTCAGGCGCCCATCGGGGCGCCTGTGCTTATTGTATCAAAAGGCGGCGGCATAGCAACGGCTCCACGCTTTATTCACCGGAGTGCGTGGAGGGTAGAGTTCTCGGAACTTCGGGCGTGAACGCCCCTTCCAGCCTACAGGATCGTCCACCCGACGACGACCGCTCCCAGCAGGGCGACGAAGGCGAACGCGGCGAGCCCCGCCGTGCCGGTGACCTTCCGTGCGATGAACGCGAGCGCGAGGACCAGCAGGACCAACGCGGCGACGAAGGGCACGTTGGAGAAGTTACGCTCCGCGGGCTCCAGCAGAACGGTTGCCAACGTCAAAGATAGCCAGGCGCCTCCCACAGCTCCCAGTAGGAGCACCACGAACAGAACGAGCGCCCTGGCTAGACTTCCCATCGCGAGGTCAGCTTACGCTATTCACCCAACCTCGTAGAAGAGGGGGTCTGCGAACTTCGTGCTGAGGATGTGCCAGAATACCGCTTCGGCGGTGCCACCTACGGAGCCTCTTCGGCTTCGGACCCCCGTCTGGGAGACACCAGCACCTTGTCCACCCGCCACCCGTCCATGTCCACGACCTCGAAGGAGTGTCCCTCGAGCTCGAAGCGGTCACCCTCCTCTGGCACGCGTCCCAGGGCCTCCATCACCATCCCGCCAACCGTCTGGTAGCCAGCCCCCCGCCCGCGAAGCCGTTCGCTCAAGCTCAGACGGTCCTCCAGCTCCTCCGCCGCGAGCAGACCGTCGACGAGCCAGGAGCCGTCCTCGCGGCGCACGATGGTCTCCCCTTCGGCGGGCCCGTCCGCGTCGGGCACCTCGCCGACCAGCGCCTCCAGGACGTCGGTGAGGGTGACCACCCCCTCGGTGTGGCCGCGCTCGTCGATCACGACGGCCAGGGGCAGCCCCGAGCGCTTGAACGCTTCAAGCGCCCGGGTGGCGGGCGCCCCCTCCGGCACCAGCGCCGGCCTGCGCAGCGCCCCGAGCAGCTCGGCGGGGTGCTCGGCGGGTCCCCGCGCCCAGCCGTCCTTGACGGAGGCCAGGCCCAGCATGGTGTCCAGGTCTCCCCGGGCGACCGGGAACCACGAGTGGCGGCTCTCCCGCGCGAGGCGCAGCACGTCCTCCGGCGGGTCGTCCGCGTCGAGCCACACCACGTTGGGACGCGGCGTCATCAGCTCGCGCACGGGGCGGTCGTCGAGCCTGAGGGCGCGCGCCACGAGGTCCCTCTCCTCTTCCTCGAAGACGCCGGCCCTGGCGCCCTCCTCCATCAGGATCTCGACCTCCTGCTCGCTGACCGGGTCCGCCCCCGCCTGGCGCACCCCGAGAAGCCTGAGGACCGCTTCGGTCGAGGCGCTCAGGAACCACACGGCGGGGGAGGTGACCGCGGAGAGGAGGCGCATGGGGCCTGCCACGCTCGAGACCACGGTCTCTGGGCCGTTGAGCGCGAGGCGCTTGGGCACGAGCTCGCCGATGATGAGGGAGAGGTAGGTGATAGCGACCACCACGGCGCCGAAGGCTAGGGGCCCGGCGTAGGGCGCAAGGAGCGGCACGCCGCGCAGTGCCTCGGCCAAAGGCCCCGCGAGCGCGGCCCCCCCGAAGGCGCCGGCCAGCACCCCGATCAGGGAGATCCCGATCTGAACGGTGGAGAGGAACCGCGTCGGCGACTCGGCCAGCGCGAGCGCGGCGCGGGCGCCCCGGTCGCCCGCCTCCGCGCGCTGCCTGAGCTGCGCCTTGCGCGAGGAGACCAGGGCGGTCTCGGACATGGCGAAGAGACCGTTTAGGAGGGTCAGGACCACTATGACCGCTATCTGCGACGCCACGCCCAGCATTCGCGCGTATCTTACACCGTGGTCTCCGTGTGCCCCTATTCACCCGAGTGCGTGGAAGTGATATTCTCCGAACTTCGGGCTGAGGTGGTTCTAGGAAGTCCGGACGGCGGAGCCACGACACGGTTGGCCCGCTCGTGAGCCTCTTCGCACGGTTTCTAAGGCGTACCGCTAGCGCCTGGCTCGCCCTCGACGTCACCTTTGGGGGCCTCCTTCTTTGGTCGGAAGACCATGAGGGTAGAGGTAGCGTGCGCGTAAAGTACGCCCGACCCATCGGTGAGGCTGGCCTCGGCAAGGGCCACCCTTCCCCCGACGTGGATCGGGCGGCCTTCGCAGCGCAGGGTTCCGGTGTCGGCCGCTACGGGACGCAGGAGGTTCGTCTTGAGCTCCAGGGTCGTGTAGCCCGTGCCCGCCGGCAGCACGGTGTGCAGGGCGCAGCCCATCGCCGAGTCGAGCAGGGTGCAAGCGAGGCCCCCATGGGCGACGCCCATTGTGTTGTAGTGTTGCTCGCCGGGCACGCACTCGAAGACCACCCGGCCTTCGTCTACCTCCGCCAGTCCGAAGCCGACCAGGTCGCAGATCGGAGGCGGGGGCACCTCGCCTTTCTGCACGGCCCTCCAGAACTCCAGGCCACTCATACCCTCGGCGGCCTCCGCCCCCACCATCGGATCCTGCCAGGCGACGGTCAAGGTCCTTCCGCTCGTCTCGTCCAACGGGACGCCTCCTTCGAAACCGTCTGTACTAGAACACGACCAAAAATAACAGAAGGATCAAGGGATGATCTACCCCTATCCACCGGAGCGCGTGGAGAGACTGTCTGGAAAATCGGAATAGAGCCCGAATCGAGGCTCCGAGGGCCACCAGGAGGGGACAAAGGACCCCGGATTTGGCCACTTCTTGCTGCCAAAGTTCCGTCGTCGAGAAGCCTTCGGGTATTTTCCAGACAGTCTCTCTACGAGGTTGGGTGAATAGAAGGCTGAGCGCTACCGTGCAACATAACGATCCCCAACCACGCGAACCACACGATGAACCCCAGCCCGAAGACCGCCGTCAGCGCCTCGAGAGCCGGGACAACCGTGAGGATGCCCGCCACACCGATCACCACACCGAGATAGCTCAGTGCCCTGGGAAGCCCTCCCGCCCGCAAGGCCGCCCAACTCAGCAGCAGGACCCACAGGCCACCCGGAAGCTCGATCGCGCCGCCTAACGCCTCTTCCACGGAGTTTAGCGCCAACCAGACCGACTCGGCTTGGGCCGGGTCGCTGCTGTAGAGATCGGCGACCACGCCCAGGTCGTTGATTATGAGCATACCGCTTGCGATGACCAGACCGGCCCAGATAAGCCCGAATGCGGTCGCAGTCCGCACCGTGGCTGGCGAGCCGGCCTTCAACCGCTCGTGGAGCGCCAGCGACAGGACGACGAGGAACACGCCGAACACCACGTAGATGATCAGGGTCCACACGTACACGATGGTCTGATTGTCCGCGAGGAAGGCCACAGACTCGCCGGGGTCGGGGTTCCCCATGGTGTAGGCGGACAGTACGGTCGCGGCCATCGCGAAGCCCACCACGAATGCGGCCGCCTCGATCAGCGCGGCAACGCCGCCCATCTTTTGCGAATCCTTCATCGAGACCACGCACCCTTCCCGGAAGGTTCCTGCACGTTGGGTGTGGTGCCCCGTCCGACGATGGCAGCCCTGGCGCAGGAGGGCCGGTGGGTTGGCGAGCTCATCGGGGGCTTTTCATCGTGAGTCGCTCCTCCTGCGTGGTTGGACTACCGAGAGCGTACCCGCGAGCACCGGCCGTGGCGTCGGCCTAGGGGAGGAACGTTGATGGGTCGCGGGGATGATCCGGGCCGAACTTCTTAGAACCTCTTACGGGCGAAGTTCGAAGAATGGTCCTTCCACGCACTCCGGTGAATAGGGCATACTTGCGGGGTCAGTATGCGGTGAGGAGGCGACGTGGGCAGTGCTTCGGGCGATGGGACCGAGCAGCGGCGCCCGGAGGAGGCGCTCCGGGAGAGCGAGGAGCGCTTCGGGCGGCTGGTGGAGGCCGCCAAGGACCACGCCATCTTCATGACCGACGCGGACGGGCGCGTGAGCACCTGGAACGAGGGGGCCGCGCGCCTCTTCGGCTACGAAGAAGGGGAGATCGTCGGCGAGGACGCCGCCTTGCTCTTCACCCCCGAGGACCGCGAAGACGGCAGACCCGAACGCGAGTTGGGGTTAGCGGCGGAGGAGGGTCGGGCCGAGGACGAGCGCTGGCACCTGCGCAAGGACGGGACGCGCTTCTGGGCCAGCGGGTTCGTGAGGCCCGTCCTGGACGGGGAAGGCGGCCCGATCGGCTACTCCAAGGTCGCCCGCGACCTCACGGAGCTCAGGCGGGCCGAGGAGGCCGTGGACGAGGCGCGCGCAGCGGAGCGGGACCGCCTCGCCCGCGACCTGCACGACCTGGTGCTCCAGGACCTCGTCTACGCCTACCAGGCGTGCGACGCCCACCGCTTCCTCGCCCGGGACGAAACCAGAATAGGCGACCTACCGAACCTGGGGGCGGTGATCGACTCGCTCAGGCGGGCCTCCCAGGGGGTGCGCCAGGCCATCCACGAGCTGCGGGAGGGGG
>CADCUW010000265.1 GCA_902805985.1 uncultured Rubrobacteraceae bacterium | reverse complement strand
GTCACACGCATGATCCCCCTCTCCGTTACGACCTCGACTATCTCCCAAGCCTTCCGGCTCGACACTTGCTTTACCGTAGTCTTCTCGACCGTTCCGTTGGCCAGCGTCCACAGTTTGTCGCCAACGGCGATGTCCGCCGCCCGCCTTGCTTTACCTACACGGTTCACGATTTGCTTGCTCGGCACACACGTCGAGTAGAAGGGGATGTCCCGGATCAGGACCATCTCGTGGTGATCCTCTTGAAACCCCACTGTCAGTTGCTGGGTGGGATCCACGCCCAGCCCGGCGAACAGGAACTCGTAGGCCCCCGCGACCCGCGCGGGGGTGTCTCTCAGGCCCTCCCGGTCGGGGTTCTCCCCCACGGCGGCCAGTATCTCGCGAACGGCCCGCTCGATGCGGGGCAGGTCCACCCGGTGTTCGGGTGGATACCGCTCCCCCGTGTCTTCGAGAAGAGAAGGGTCTCTCGCCATCTCCCTGGCCTTTCCTCTGCGACTATCGGGCGGTGCGCCTCATCTCCGCCAGCCCGCTCATCTTACTTCGATCTTCCGCCACCTCGACAGCCCGGGTCCACCTCTCAGCGGGCTCAATCGACCTGGCTTCGGATCCGGACGCGGCGGGGCTCCGGCAGGTTGGCCCCGCCCTCTACGGTGATCTCCAGCAAGCCGTCCACAAACCCGGCGTCCATCTTGCTACCGTTCGCGCCTTCGGGCAGGTTGATGGTGCGTCGGAAGCGCCCGAAGGAGCGCTCCCGCGTGTAGAATTCCACTTCCTCCTCTAGTTCGCTCTTGCGCTCGCCGGATATGCTCAACACGCCGTTGGCGAGCGAGATGTCTATGTCGTCCTGGTACACGCCGGAGAGTTCGCACCGGATCACCAGGTCGTTGCCCCTGGCGAATATGTCCGTGGTCGGGATCCACGCGGTGGCGTGGGTCCTGCGCTGGTCCTCCTGCGCCTGCCCCCCGCCCTCGGCGTACTCCCGCATCCGGGTCATCTCGCTCATGTGGTCTATAAGTCCCTTGAACGGGTTGCGCGC
>CADCUW010000264.1 GCA_902805985.1 uncultured Rubrobacteraceae bacterium | reverse complement strand
AACATGGCCTATGTAAGCGGTTACCGAAGCGTTCGCGAGCAGCGGCAAAGGTAGGAGAGCGCACTCGTAATGGGCAGGTCGGCGGTTCGGGTACGCTCGTCGGCTCTCCCTTGTTTCGTATAGGTACACGGATTACGCTGATCGAGTGCCGCGCCTCGAGCGCCTGTTTCTAGACTTCGAGATGGGCACCGAGGCAGGAAATGCCGTTGTGCGTAGCGGATGGATCGTCCGCTCCGGCGAGGCTTCCCGAGGTTCAGGAGTTGCTGGGTGCTCTAGGAGAGACGTGAAGGACGGCGTGGACATTGTGGACATGGTGGCCCTAACCGAGGACCTGCCCGAGCGAGCCCTCCACAGAGGGCAGGTCGGGACCATCGTGGAGGACCTGGAGCCCGGGGTCTTCGAGGTCGAGTTCTCGGATGACAAAGGGCGCGCTTACGCATCCGTCGCGCTAAAGGCCGAGCAACTGCTGGTACTCTATTACGGGCCGGTCGAAGCCGGTTCCTAGCTTGCAGCCTTCTCTGTTGCCCCCGCTCGGTGACGCTCGAGTGTCTCGTTGACCGTGGTCCTGGAGATACCGAACTTCTCGGCTATCTGGCTCTGAGAGAGCTCTTCAGGTTCCCGTCTGTCGCTTCAGGGGGCTCCCTCGGGTACGATGGGCGTTCGAGGCGCGTCGAGGCGGAGTACTCGGAGGGGCGAGGATGGTCGGGGTGGAGGGCCGTAGGGCCGAGCAAGACCGAGAGGCGCTGGAGACCTTCCTTGTCGGCAACCAGGACCTCGAACGCCTGAAGGCGTTCCTGGATCGCTTCAACGTCTTCGAGGCGACAGGCGTCGTCCGCCAGGAGCTGCGGCACTCCGGCTCCCTTGTCTTCCTGATGGACCCCCGGGGCGGTTACGGCCTCGGGGAAGCCTTCGTAAGGCGGCTGCTCCAACGGGTGCTCGAGAATGCCGGTGAGGTCACGGTGTCGCTGCTGGGGAGCCGGGAGATGTTCGCGTCCATGCGTGACGGCTCGGTGGCGGCGGACATCGCCATCGACCAGGGGGGGTGTTTCGAGACTTGCCGGCCAACCACGCACCCGGAGCCGACCTACATAGAGGAGAGGGTCGTCCACTACTGCGTGGCGAACACCCCGGGGGCCGTGGCGCGGACCTCGACCTTGGCGCTGACGAGCGTGACGCTGCCTTACCTCATCAAGATCGCGGACGGGGCACAGAGGGCGCTGCGAAGGCGGACCCGACCCCGGCGAAGGGACTCCCGACGCTCGGCGGGGAGCTCTTGCACGGGACCGTAGCCGGGGCCCACGGCCTCCCGTACACGGATCTCCAACAGCTGCCGACGTAGGAGGAAAAGAGCATGGACACCGAGAACCTGAACACCGAGGGGTTGGCGGAGAAGGACGGCAGGTACGTCTGGCACGCGTTGAGCCGCCTCAACCCGGGCTCTCAGCAGACCTCGCCGCCGATGATGGTTGTTGAGGGATCGGGGGCCTGGATCTCCGACACCGAGGGCAACCGCTACCTCGACGGCATGAGCGGTCTGTGGTGCGTGAACGTCGGCTACGGCCGCGAGGAGCTCGCGAGGGCCGCCTACGAGCAACTCCAGAAGCTCCCCTACTACCCCCTCACCATGGCGCACGCGCCCGCTGCGGAGCTCGGCGAGAAGCTGGGCGAGTGGCTGGGCGGAGCCGACGATTACGTCTTTTTCTACTCCAACTCCGGCTCCGAGGCCAACGAGGTGGCCTTCAAGGTGTCCCGCCAGTACCACGAGCAGAACGGCGAGGGGGGGCGGTGGAAGTTCGTCTCCCGCTACAGGGCCTACCACGGCAACTCCTTCGGGTCGCTCGCGGCCACCGGCCAAGCCCAGCGCAAGCACCGCTACGAGCCGCTGGCCCCGGGCTTTCTCCACGTCGCGCCCCCCGACCGCTACCGCTGCGCGTACTGCTCCGATAGGCCCGCGTGCAACATGGAGTGCGCCCGGTCCATAGGGCGCACCATCGCCTGGGAGCTACCCGAGACGGTGGCCGGCGTCATCATGGAGCCGATCATCACCGGTGGCGGCGTCCTCGTGCCCCCCGAAGGTTATGTCCAGAGCGTGGCGGAGATCTGCAGGGAGAACGGGGTCCTCTTCATCATGGACGAGGTGATCTGCGGCTTCGGGAGGACCGGCAAGCGCTTCGGCCACCAGCACTACGGCGTAAGGCCCGACATCGTCACCATGGCCAAGGGTATAACGAGCGCCTACCTGCCGCTCTCGGCGACCGCCGTCAGGCGCGAGGTCTTCGAGAAGTTCAAGGGCACCGAGGAGTACGCCCACTTCCGCCACGTCAACACCTTCGGCGGAAACCCGGCGGCGTGCGCGCTGGCGCTGCGTAACCTCCAGATCATGGACGACGAGAACCTACCCGAACGCTCCGCCCGGATGGGCGACCGTCTGCGGCAAGAACTCGGCGCGCTCGAGGAGCACCCGAACGTGGGAGAGATCCGGTACAAAGGCCTCCTGTTCGGCATAGAGCTCGTCGAGGACCGGGAGAGCCGCGAGCCGGCCACCCCCGAGAAGGTCGGGAAGGTCATAGCCGGCTGCAAGGAGCGCGGTCTCATAGTCGGCAAGAACGGCGACACGGTGGCAGGCTTCAACAACGTCGTCACGCTCGCACCGCCCCTGGTTGTCTCCGAGGACGACCTGGCGTTCGTGGCCCGAACCCTCAAAGAAAGCATCGAGAGCCTTTGACCACGACGGGAGGCAACTAGAGTAATTGAGTCGAAGGCCGAGGACGATCTTCGCGGGGCGTGCAAGCGTCACATCGACAGCCTCGTTCGCAAGGACGTCGGAAGGTTGCAAAACAGTGGGTTCTGTCGGCTTCTTGGTGACGCGACAAGTTCCCTCCGGATCACTTCCCGGGCGGCGTTCGGGCGGCCACTATCCTCGCCCCGAGCGGATCGAAGCCGGTTCTCCTGTAGCCGCCGGTTCAGGTCGTCGAGCTTCACGGTCATGCCGCGCCCGACGTTGACGGGGAAGTGATCCGGAGGGCTTTATCAGCGCGAAGCGGGCCGCGTCCATCATCCCCTCGGTGTGTGGGGTGTGGGGGGCGGTCATGATGACGAGGTCGGCCCCGGGCAGGAGCCGGTCGAGCGCCTCCGGGGGATGCATCTCGGCCATGCTGGGCGGCGCGTCCTCCCGGCGGGTATCGACGCCCGCCACCCGCACGCCGAACGGACCCCAGTGGGAAACAAGGCGTAGAACGTTCAGGAGCGGTGTGCCCGTCCCAAGCTACGCCGGATCCCGAGCGCCGAGGCCGGCGAAGATGTGATCGGCTAGCGCGTCGGAGAAATCCCCGTCGAGCGGTGCGTGGCCGACGAGCAGCCGGTAGTAGATGGGACCGTAAAGGACGTCGACGGCCACCTCCAGGTCGAGGTCCTCGCTCAACTCGCCGCGCTCGATACCAAGCTCGAGTATCTCCCTGGCCTCCGCCCGCCTTACCGAAAGCCAGCGCGAACGCAGCGCCTCGGCGAGCTCCGGTTCCGTCTGGCCCTCGGCTATCAGGGCGGCCACCGTCCGTCCTATCCTGCCGCCGAACGCTTCGGTGAGCCTGCGCATGTGCAGGCGGATGTCCTCCCGCGCGTGCCCCGTGTGCGGGAAGGGGACCTCGGAGGAGACGGTCGAGAGGAAGCCGTCCATTACGACCGCCGCCCTGTTGGGCCACCAGCGGTAGACGGTGGCTTTGGAGACCCCGGCCCGCTCCGCGATCGCCTCCACCGTCACCGCGGCGAACCCCTCGCCCTCGAGCAGCTCGTTGGCGGCCTGCAGGATCGCCCGGCGCGCCCTCTCGCTGCGAGGCCGGCCCGGCGGTCGGGGCCCCGGGTGGTTCTCTGCGGGTTGCTCCACGGCTCGCTCCACGGCCCGCATACTAGCAGCCCGCGTTCCCGCAGGGTGAGGTGGATTACTAGACAAAACGTTTCGTTTTGTTATTGTCTGTCGAACGGTCGTGAAGCGAGTGGGGCGATGGGGCGGATGACGAAAGCCAGAGAACGTTGAGGCACGTAGCAAGGGGCGCGTCCGCCACGTCGCCTGCCACGCCGCTCACCACCGAAGGACGGGTCGGGGCGGACCGCAAAGACGGACGGTCGAAGGCGACCCATCGCACGGAATTTTTCCTGCTTGCGGCGGTCCTCCTGCTGGGTACCAACCCCGTGGCCGTCAAGTATGCCGTATCCGCCTTTGCGCCTCTGCCCTTCGTGGCCCTGAGGTTCACGGTGGCCGGCCTGCTGCTCCTCGGCGTCGCACGCCTCTTGGGTTACGGGAGAGGCGTCGGGCGGAGGGATCTGCTGGCCATGATGGGGGTTGGCGCGTTGGGCGTCGGGATGACGAACATGCTCTTCACCTCGGGCGTGAACCTCACGAACGCGTCGGACACCGCCCTCCTCTACGCGGTCGTCCCGGTGTGGGGCATGATCCTGGGCTCCGTGCTGGGGCTGGAGAGGCCCACCGCGAGGGGCATGCTCGGGGTGGGCGTGGCCTTCCTGGGCATCGTCGTCGTCGTGTACGGGGGTCTGGGGGGGAGCGGCTCGAGCCTCGAGGGAAACCTTCTGGTCCTGGCGGCCACGGTGTGCTGGGGATCTTACACCGTTCTGTCCTTGCCCCTCCTCGAGAAGTACTCGCCGCTGGTGGTCGCGGCCTACACCATGCTCTTCGGGGGGCTGGCCGCTCTGCCGTTCGCCCTGCCGGGCCTGATGGGCGCGGGCTGGGATGCGATGGGCGCCGGGGTGTGGGCGGCGGTCGCCTACTCGACCGTCCTGGTGGCCGCGTTCGGGTTCTTTGCCTGGCAGAGGGGAGCCTCCCTCCTCGGCGCCAACAAGGTGCTCGTTTATCAGTACCTCATTACATTCGTCGGGGTCGCCGCCGGCACGGTTCTCCTGGGTGAGGGGCTCGGGGTCGAGAAGGTCATCGGAGGGGCCGTCATCCTCTCTGGCGTGTACCTGGCCCGGCGTCGGTAGCAAAAGGGCTCTTGCCCTGCTTCCCCCTCCACCTCACGGAGAGACGTGGAACGACGTGGGACGGGGCGCCGGGTCTCTCTCCGCCGCGATGCCCTCCCCTGGGTACGGCCACAGGTAACGTTGCCCGCCGGGGCGTCGCTCTGGGAGCTTCGGCGACATGTTGGGTCTCCAGCATACCCCCGGCCTTGTCGGGACGTGCCGATAGGGAGGCGACCGATTCCTTCCGCCGTCCCTCTCTCCCTATGGCGCGGCGGAGGGTAATGAGGGCGACCTGCGTGGGCCGGAAAGGTGTCTGAGGAGCTTCTGAGCGGGGCCGCGGTCCTCGATGCGCTCCGGGGATCGGGTGGCACGGCGGCCGCCACGCATCCGCTCGGGGTGAACGGCGAACCCTAGAACCGGTTGGCCTTGTCCACCACGTTGCGGAGCGCCTCGCCGCTTGCGAAGCGGCGCGCGTTGTCGACGACGATCTCCAACCGCCGCTCGTCGAGGTAGGGCCCGTGGCCGGCCACGTGCGGGGTCAGCATGACGTTGGGCGCCGTCCAGAGGGGATGGTCCGCCGGCAGCGGCTCTACCTCGTACACGTCGAGCCCCGCGCCGCCGATCGCCCCGTCGCGCAGCGCCCGGTTCAGGTCGTCGAGCTTCACGGTCATGCCGCGCCCGATGTTGACGAGGAACGCGGAGGGCTTCATCAGCGCGAAGCGGGCCGCGTCCATCATCCCTTCGGTGTGTGGGGTGTGGGGGACGGTCACGACGACGAAGTCGGCCTCGGGCAGGAGCCGGTCTAGCGCCTCCGGGGGATGCATCTCGGCCACGCCGGGCGGCGCGTCCTCCCGGCGGGCGTCGACGCCCACCACCCGCATGCCGAACGCCTCGCACAGCCGGGCCGTCTCGGCACCTATCCCGCCCACGCCGACGACGAGCGCGGTGGACTCCGGCAGGTGTATCACCCCCGAGTCTGGCCGGGCGGGGTTCCACTCCCGCGCCAGCTGCTGCGGGACGTAGCGATGAAGCGCGCGCGAACGCGAGCACGAACGCCATGACGTGGGCGGCGATGTGGTCGTTGTATATGCCGCGGAAGTTCGTCACGACGACGGGGTGCCGGACGAGATCGGGGTGGTAG
>CADCUW010000263.1 GCA_902805985.1 uncultured Rubrobacteraceae bacterium | reverse complement strand
TAGTCGTCTGGCCGGCCTTGAGAGGCGTAACCGCGAGCTGCTTGACGTCTCCGCAGCTAGTGAACTCGACGGAGGAGGCGCTCACCGTAGCCACCGAGGCGTCGCTGTTGTCAACCGCGGCTACCAGCTTGGTGCTACCCGTCAGGTTACAACCGCTCTTCCCATCATCATTTGTCTTGTCGGCAACGAAGAAGCTCACGTTGCCGTTGACGCCGCTCCCCGCCGTGAGGTTCACGGTCTCTGCGGTGGCGTCGACCGAGTCGTCGAGGTTGTTGGAGATCACATCCGCAAACGCCATCGCCGGCAACGCGAGTACCAGCGCAAACGCCACAAAGAGCAGGGAGAGCCTGCTCGTCAACCTGATTCTCATATTTGATTCTCCTCTGTTCGTAGTCTTCCCCGCCAACCCTCTGTCCATCCCGTCGCACTTCTCCTTGGAAGCCCAATTTCTTCTATAAGGGAAGGTTACCGGGCGGCGGGCGCCCCGCCGTCGGCCCATAGGCGTATCTTGGGGGCGCATCTTTAGGGAGCCGGGTGTACGCCCCTGGGTGTATGCGCAGTGCATATACCGGCCGGCGGCCCGAGCATTTCGTCCTCTATTCGCCCGGGTGCGGCGATGCACGTTTAGCGCACTTGGTGGAGCGGTGGGGGCCTATTGTTCGCTGTTGGGCGGGGGCGCGAGCCCGAGCTCCAGGGCGCGCACAACCGCCTGGATGCGATCCGAGACCCCCAGCTTGGCGATCACGCGCCTGACGTGGACCTTGGCGGTGGCCTTGCTGATGAAGAGGTCCTCGGCGATCTCCTGGTTTGTCTTCCCCAGGGCCACTAGCTTCAGCACCTCCAACTCCCGGAGGGTCAACTCCTTCGGGAGGGACGCCGCCCCCGCGCCGCGGCCTTCACCCGCGGAAGGCGCGCCATCCTGCGCGGGGCGGGGGGCTTCGCCGGCGAGGCGCCGTATCAGTTGGGAGGCGAGCTCCTGGTTTAGCGGCGATTCGCCGCCCAGCGCCCGCCTTATGGCGTTGGTCAGCTGCCGGTTGGGGGCGTCCTTGAGGACGTAACCGGCGGCGCCGGCCTTTATCGCCTCGAGGAGGTAGTCGGGGTTGTCGTAGGTGGTCACGACGAGCACGCCGACCGAGGGCTGCTCCGCCTTTATCGTGCGGGTGACCTCCAGGCCGTCCATCTTGGGCATGCGCACGTCCATCAACACCAGGTCGGGGTTCAGGCGCCGGCACAGATCCACGGCCTCCCCGCCGTCCCTCGCCTCGCCGACTACCTCGAGGTCTTCCTCGTAGCCCAGCATGCGCCTGAACCCGTCTCTGACCAACTCGTGGTCGTCGGCAATGAGTATCCGCGCCGGTGTGGTTCGCATGCCGGGTTCCATCTCAGTACCCTCCCCCGTCGACTTCCTCCCCGGTAGCCCTCAATGGGACCGCCGCCACCACCGTCGTGCCGGCACCGGGTTCGCTACGGATCTCGAGGGCGCCCCCCAGCAACGCGATCCTCTCGCGCATGCTTGAGAGCCCCACCCTCTCACCGGGCCCTGCCCCCCGCCCGGCCTCCGCGGGCGCAAAGCCTCGCCCCCGGTCGCTCACCTCGAGCCGCACGGTCCCGTCGCGCAGCCCGAGCGCGACGCGCACCCAGTCCGTTTGGGCGTGCTTGCGCACGTTGGTAAGGGCTTCCTGGGCCACGCGGAACAGGGTGGTCTCGAGCGTGGCGGAGAGTCGCGCTCCGCCAAGCGTCTCCTCGTAGGTGGTCTCGTAGCCCTCGGCGCGTAGCTCCTCCGTTTGCATGCGTACGGCGTTGGCCAGCCCGAAGTCGTCGAGGGGGGTGGGCCTCAGGTGGGCGATGACGCGTCTGGCTTCGCCAACCGTACGCCGGACGAGGGCGACGGTCTCCTCGAGCTCCTCGCGGTCTTGCGCGGAATCCGGCGGGTGGTGCTCAGCGAAGAGCGCCAGGCGCCGGTAGGCGGCCGCCGCCGTCTGGGTGAACCCGTCGTGGACCTCGTAGGCCATCCTGCGGCGCTCCTCCTCCTGGGCCGCCATTAGCCGTCCGACCAGATCGTGCAGCTCCCGCTCGCGTTCGGCCAACTCCTCATAGAGACGGGCGTTCTCCAGGGCGCCGGCGCCCTGGACGGCGAGGCTGGAGAGGGCATCCCTGGTCTCCTTATGCGCCAGGGTCGGTGGGCCGTAGGCTCCGAGTACGCCGATCACCCGGCCCCTCGCCCGCAGCGGCACGAATACCCCCGTGAGGGCCGTCTGAGATTTCGGGTTTGGTGGTCGTCGCAACTCTATCGTCCGCGCCCGTCCGCCCTTTGAGACCTCGTCTACTGCGGATCGGACTTCGGGTCGCTCGCGAACCGCGGCGAGAACCTTCTCGGGACCTACGCTGCGCCACTCGCTCATCCGGCCTTCTTGCTCGTCGCCAAGGCTGAGCATCGCTGCCTCGAGGTCGGAGACGCGCTCCGTGAACTCGAGGAGCCGCATGCCGATCTCGTCCCGCTCAAGGCTCGAACCCAAGATCTGCCCGGCTTCGTAGAGGGCGAGCAAAGAGTCGAAGCTGCGGCGGAGAGCCTCCTCGGTCTTCTTGCGCTCGGTTATGTCGCGGATGGCGGCGCAGATGACCCGCTTGCCGCCGTAGTCGATAGCGCTCGCCGCGATCTCCACCTCCACCACCGATCCGTCCTTGCGACGGTACCCCCGCTCCCTGATGAAGCGCGTACCCTCCCTGAGGGTGCGCTCGACGTTGGCTGCTACGGTCTCACGATCGTGGGCCACGATCTCGTGCAACCCCATCCCGCAGAGCTCGGCGGCAGTGTACCCGAGCATGTTCTGCAGCGCGGGGTTGGTCTCCAGGATGCGTCTGGTGATGCTATCTACCAGGTAGAGGCCCTCCGAGGATTGCTCGACTACGGCCCGGTAGCGTTCTTCGCTCTGGCTCAGGGCCTCTTCGGCCTGCTTGCGCTCGGTTATGTCGCGCTGGTTGATCACCACGCCCCTCACGCTCGGATCATCCAGCAGGTTGTTGAGAAGGAATTCGGAGTGACGCCAGGAGCCGTCCTTGTGCAGCACCCTGAGCTCGAAGGGCGGGTGGACCACCGGCTGCGACCAGATCTCGGCGAACGTCCTTCGCCCCTGCTCGAGGTCATCCGGGCGCACGTGGTCGAAGAGGCTTTTGCCCACCAGCTCCTCGGGACGGTAGCCCGTTACCCTCTCTACCGCGGGGCTGACGTAGCTTATGGTGCCCTCGGCGTCGACCACCGTGATGATGTCCGAGGAGTTCTGCACCAGGGTGCGGAAACGCCGCTCGCTCTCTTGAAGCGCCGCTCGATGGCTTTTGGCCTCCAGCACGCTCGACTCGGCCCGCGTTGTGGCGGAGCGTAGTGCCTGGGCCAACGAACTGATCAGCACCCCTTGGAGCGCAAACAGGGCCAGCGGCAAGGCGTTCAGACCCGGCCCCGTAAAGGAACCGAACGGTGACCAGAAGAAATAGTCCCCGGCCGCCGTAGCGAGGGCCGTGGCCAGCAGCCCCGGGCCCAGGCCTCCGAACCAGGCGGCGACCATGACGGCCGCCGACAAAAGAAGGAACGGAGACTGGGGGATAGGGGTCTCGGCCAGCAGCAATTTGATCGCCACGAACACAAGGACCGACACGACGGCGACGCCGTAGCGTGCCGCCGCGGAAGAATGGCCCACAAAACCCGCTGTGCCTTTCGCTAGATCCCTCATAGTAAGCCCCCCTTCTAGAGCGTTGAGGCCCGTGGCTTTGCGCCCCCGCCTCGCGGCGGGTTTACCTTTTCCGTAGCCGCGTCTTCCGAGACGAACGATGGCTCCACCTTTAGTAACGAGGGTAGCGTACACACGAACGGGGGGCGGCATATCCCCCGAATGGGCTATCTTTGCCTTTATTCACCGGAGTGCGTGGAAGGGAGATTCCCCGAACTCCGGGCGTATCGGGTTCTCGAAAGTCCACGCGGGCCCGGTCCGCGGACACGACGCGGTCACGCCGTCGGACGCCCGGGAGGTTAGCGCCGACGCGGCCGAGCCTGAA
Organism: uncultured Rubrobacteraceae bacterium; assembly: GCA_902805985.1. Lineage (GTDB taxonomy): Bacteria > Actinomycetota > Rubrobacteria > Rubrobacterales > Rubrobacteraceae > Rubrobacter_D. The sequence continues at coordinate 2,062 of CADCUW010000263.1, read as the reverse complement.
CTCGCGCGATGAGGTGCCACCCCGCGCCTAGCACGACCAGCAGCAGCGGGATCGCGCCCGGTTCGCTGTCCGCATAGATCTTCCCCGCCATGAGCACTAACCCGATACCGACGGTCAGCGCCGACAGCATCTTCTGCACCTTTAGCTTCTCCAACGTGTCCGTCTTTGCCTCCTCTGTAAGCGTCTATGGTCGCGCGGCATATCGTCCCCGTCGGGGATCATGCCCCGGAGACCCTCACCCGGCCATCCTAGCAACGTCCACACCCCGTAGCACCTGTTCACGCCCCGACTGAAGAGAGGCGTTCTGCGAACTTCTCCTGTTGGGGGCTCTAAGAAGTTTGCGTAACCCATGCGGCCCGGATGCGGTCCTATGACACAGGAGGCACAACCGCGGGGGCCCCCGATGGGTCCCCTGATGCCCGCCCGTGTCGAGGCGGGAGGAAGGAGCGAGCGGCATGTACGCGCGGGTAAACACGATAGAGGGCTCCCCTGACAGGATGGACGACGCCACGCGCCACATCCAGGAGCAGACCATGCCCCAGCTGAGGCAGATGGAAGGGTTCAAGGGGTTCGTGGCCCTCGGCGATCGGCAGAGCGGCAAGGTGCTCGGCGTGGCCTTCTGGGAGAGCGAGGAGGCCCTGAGGGCCACAGAAGAAGCGCTGTCTAGCGTGCGCAGCGGGGCTGCCGAGGCCGCCGGCGGGACGCTGACGGGCGTGGAGCGGTACGAGGTCTTGTTCAACGAGGCGCCGTCTGCGGGGCCGCTGGGCGCTGTCACGAGCACCGTGGGTGGGGTGACGGACACCGTGAGCGGGGCCACCCAACCGGTGAGCGGGGCCACGGATACGGTGGGCGGAACCGCAGGCAACCTCCTTGGAGGCGGAGAGAAGAAGGGCTAGCGAAGGGCGGGCGACCAGCACCGACGCAAGGGCCGGGGCGCAGAACCCCGGCCCTTCCTCATGCCCCTATTCATCCAACCTCGTAGAAGGGGCGTTCCGCAAACTCCCTGCATTCACGGTCTTGCATAGGTGCCCCCACGGAGCCCCCAGGGCCGCCATGAGGGCCTCCGCGGCGCGGGGGGCGGCCCTACATCTTGGGGTGATGGATGGTTATACGCGGGGCTGCATCGGCTGAGTAATCGCTCGGGAGAAGAATGCAGGTAGAGGAGCGGTCGGAATCCGTCAGAATCCAGACCTTCGCCCCGGTCCTAAGCGGATAGCTGAACACAACGCGGTACCCCTCCCTCACCGACAGCTCGTTCTCCCTGGCGCCCTCCTTTGGGATCTCGCCCCAGTCTCCAGAGGCGTGCCGCCGCAGCAACTCCCCGGGGGCCGACTGCGCGGTCGTGAGGGCCTCCAGGGCGCCCGGGGTGGCGACCACCCGGCCGAGGTCGAACCTCACGCTACCCTCCCCCGGTGGCGCTCAGCGCGGTTCACGAAGATCGTGTCCGTTGGGAACGGGTGGCTGGGGGCCTCCGGCCTCGTCCACACCCAGCAGATGTAGTCGCCCACGATCAGGGTCCGCCGCGGCCTGTGCAGGTAGTGGCGGGCGTAGCCGCACTCCCAGATCGTCCTGGCCGCGGCGTCGACGAAGCGCCCGGGGTCCTGCTTGCGCTTGAGGGTGTACTCGTGCGGGTGGTCGGGCATGGTCTTCGCGTAGATCTACCTCACAGACGCCATCCACTCCCGCATCTCCTCGTCGGTGAGGTGGGGCGGCTCTACGGGTGAGCACAGGCGGCACCTGACCGTGTTGAAGGCCGTGGCGACCTCGGGTGCGTGCCACAGCCCGCCGTAGAGTGTGCGCCCGTGGCCCCTCCCGCATCGCGTCCGCGAAGGCGTTGCACACCTTCCGCGCCCGGTCCGGCTCCGGGAAGTAGGTCTAGACGTGGTGCATGGCCCGCAGGGCTTCCCCGTAGCTGAGCAGACGGACCACCGCGTTGCTCCACAGCGCCGCCGCGTCCCGCGTCTGGGGAAGGCGGCGCGGTTGGTCGAACCTGAACCGCAGTTCTCCGCCCTCCTGCAGAACAGAGAATCCAAACTGCTCCCGGAGCCCGCGCCGCAGTCGG
>CADCUW010000262.1 GCA_902805985.1 uncultured Rubrobacteraceae bacterium | reverse complement strand
AACCCGAGCGCCGCCGACCTCGCCGAAGCGGTGGAAGAGGCGGGGGCTCCGACCGTCGTGATCCTGCCGAACAACAAGAACATCGTGCCCACCGCCGAGCGCGTCGGGGAGCTGGTCGATGCCGAGGTCCGCGTCGTGCCGACCCGGAGCATCGCCGCCGGCCTCGCCGTGATGGTCGGCTTCGACGTCGAAGGGGAGCCGGAAGAAGTCGCCGGGGAGATGGAGGAGATCCTGGGCTCGCTACACACGGCCGAGATCACACACTCCGTCAGGGACGCGAAACTGGACGGCCGCGACGTGCCGGAGGGCTCGTTTATAGGTTTCCTCGACGACGAGATGGTCGCCGCCGGCGCGTCGGTCGAAGAGGTGGCCCTCTCACTCGCCGAGAAGATCCTGGATCACGGCGCCGACCTCTTGACGCTCGTGCGCGGCGAGGACATGGACCCCGGCGATCTGGAGAAGATGGCTGAGGCCATACGGGCCCTGGACGAGGACCTCGAGGTCGAGACCAGAGACGGCGGGCAGCCCCTGTACCCCTTGCAGATGGTGGCCGAGTGACGACCGCGATCGTCACCGACTCCACGACGAGCCTCGCGCCCGAGGTGCTGGAACGTCCCGACGTCAGGGTGGTGCCGCTGACGTTCCACTTCGGGTCGGACGAGACCTATAAGGACAAGGTGGATATGTCGAACGAGGAGTTCTACGAGCGCCTGCGCGACACCGACGTCTTCCCGACCACCTCCCAGCCGCCGGCAGGTGCCTTCGTGGAGGCCTACGAGTCGCTCTCCGACTACGACGACGTCCTGGTTCTTGCGGTCTCCCGCAAGTTAAGCGGCACCTATGACTCCGCGCGCCAGGCGGCGGAGATGGTCGAGCGGCCGGTAGAAGTCGTGGATACCAGGAGCGCGGAGATGGGCTCCGGGCTCATCCTGCTAGAGGCCTTGAAGGTTCTCGACGAGGGCGGGGACTTCAAGGACGTCCGGCGGGCGGCGGAGGCGGCGGCGGGGCGTTGCAACCTGTACTTCGCGGTCGGGACCCTCGAGTATCTGGCGAAGAGCGGCAGGATCGGGCGCGCCCAGCGCCTCGTGGGGACGGCCCTGGACGTGCGGCCCGTCCTCAAACTCGTTGGCGGCGAGGTCGTGCCCCACAAACGCACCCGCGGGCGCAAGCGCCAGATGAACGCCGTCCTCGAAGAGGTCAAGCCCGCCGCCGAGGCGGGGCGCCCGCTGTACTTCGGCCACATCGGGACGCCGGAGCCGGTCGCGGAGCTTGCGGAGAGGTTGGGCGTAGAGGGGCGGCCCGTGGCCGAGATAGGTGGCGTGGTCGGGTCGCACGTGGGCCTGGGGGCTTATGGCGTGGCCCACCTCTAGGGAAGCCGCGTCGGAGACGAGCGCCGGGCAAAGGACGCCGCTGACCGAGCTTCGGGCGAGGCCCGTGAGGGAGTTGCCGGGGGTGGGGCCCAGGATAGAGGCGGCGCTAAAGGACCTCGGGGTCGCGAGCGTGGCGGACATGATCTCGCACTACCCCTCCCGCCACGAGGACCTCTCGAACGTAAAGACGATCGGCGACCTGCGCGTCGGCGAGAAGGCGACGGTCGTCGGGCGCGTGGTGAGCACCCGTCCTCTCGGCCGGCCGGTACGCGGACGCGCCCCGGGCTTTACGGCCCAGCTCTACGACGGCACGGGCTACCTGCCGGTCACGGTCTGGGGCCGCTCCTGGATGGCGAAGGGCCTGCAGCCGGAGACCCGCGTCATGGTCTCCGGCGAGGTCCAGAGCCGCTACGGGATACAGCTCGTCGCCAAGAGCATCGAGGTCGTGGACGAGGACGGCAGGGCTGACGAGGGGCCGCACGCCGGCCGGTTCGTCCCCATCTACCCGGCCAACAAGGACATCCAGGCGCGGAGGCTGCGGGCCCTGATCCACCGCGCCCTCGACGCCGCCGGGCACGTCCTCGACCCCCTGCCGGCCGACCTTCTCGCCCGCCACGACCTGCCGAATTTGCACGACGCCGTCCACGAGGTCCACTTCCCGGAGGACAGACCGCGCCTGCGCGCCGCCATGCGCCGCCTCGTCTTCCACGAGCTCTTCCTGATCCAGACCGGCCTCGCCGCCCGCAAGGCCCGCCTCGACAAGACCGAGCACGGCGCCAGGCACGGGGGCGACGGACGCCTGCTCAACCCGTTTTTGAAGAACCTCTCTTTCGGGCTGACCGGGGCGCAGGAGCGGGTCATCGAGGAGGTCCTCGCCGACATGCGCCTCGAGAAGCCGATGCGCCGCCTCTTGCAGGGCGACGTCGGGAGCGGCAAGACCGTCGTCGCCGTCGCCGCCCTCTTGACGGCGGTCGAGTCCGGGGGCCAGGGCGCGATCATGGCCCCGACCGAGGTCCTCGCCGAACAGCACTTCCTCTCGATGTCCGCGGCCCTCGCCGACCTTCCCCTCAACGTCGTGCTGCTGACCGGATCCCAGGGCGCCGCCGAGCGGCGTGAGACGCTGCGGCGGGTGGCCGAAGGGGAGGCGCACGTCGTCGTCGGCACGCACGCGCTCATACAGAAGGGCGTGGAGTTCAGGGACCTCTCCCTCGTCGTCGTCGACGAGCAGCACCGTTTCGGGGTCGGCCAGCGAACCGTCTTCAGGGAGAAGGGCAAGACCCCCGACACGCTCGTCATGACCGCAACACCCATACCGAGGACGCTCTCCCTCACGCTCTACGGGGACCTCGAGGTCTCCATCATCGACGAGCTGCCCCCCGGCAGGAAGCCCGTCGAGACACGCATCGTCGACCCCGCAGAGCGCATCGAGGCCTACGAGGAGGTCAGGCGCGAGCTCGAAGGAGGGCGGCAGGCGTACGTGATCTGCCCCCTCGTCGAGGAGTCCGAGGCGCTCGAAGACGTGCGGGCCGCGGAGGAGCTCAAGGAGGAGCTGGAGCACGAGATCTTCCCCGATAGGAGCGTCGGACTTCTGCACGGCCGGATGAAGGCGCAGGAGAAGCGCGAGGCGATGGCCGACTTCCGCGAGAGGAGGACCGACGTCCTCGTCGCGACCGTCGTCGTCGAGGTCGGGGTGGACGTCCCGAACGCGAGCGCGATCGTCATAGAGGGAGCCGAACGGTTCGGCCTCTCCCAGCTCCACCAGCTCCGCGGCCGGGTCTGCCGGGGGCTCCACCCCCCGAAGTGCTTTCTCGTCGGGGAGCCGAAGACCGACGACTCGCTCAAGCGTCTTGAGGCCTTAGAAGAACATCAGGACGGCTTCAAGCTCTCGGAGGTGGACCTCGCCATCCGGGGCGAGGGGACCCTCTTCGGGAGCCGCCAGAGCGGGATGCCGGACCTGAAGGTGGCGAAGCTCCTGCGGGACATCGACGTGCTCGTCGAGGCCAGGCGCGAGGCCTTCGCGCTCGTCGCCAAAGACCCGACCCTCAAGCGCCCGGACCACAGGCCGCTGCGGCGTGAGATCCGGGAGCTCCTCGGCTCAAACGTCGAGTGGCTCTTCCGGGAGTAGCCCGGTGAGGGTGATAGCCGGCACCGCCGGCGGCGTCCGCCTCGCCCCGGTGCCAAAGGGCGTCCGCCCGACCGGGGATCGGGTGCGCGAGGCCGTCTTCAACTCCTTGGGCCAGTTCTTCGACGGGGGAGACGTCCTCGACCTCTACGCCGGGACGGGCGCTCTCGGCATCGAGGCGCTCAGCCGCGGCCTGGGGCGGGCGGTCTTCGTGGAGAAGGACCGGGCCGCAAGGGGGACGATCTCGGAGAACTTGAAGAAGACCGGCTTTGAGGATCGGGCCGAGGTCGTGGCGGGGGACGTGGGGCGGGTGGTTGAGAGGCTGGCCGGACAGGAGCGGCGTTTCGATTTGATCTTCGCGGACCCGCCCTATAGAATCGGCCGGTCGGAGGTAGGGGGCATCCTCGACCGGCTCGGAGCGTTGCTCGTCCCTGGGGGCCGGGTCGTGATCGAGGGCGGCGAGGCGCCGCCGGAGGATGTGTTTGGCAGGAAGGGGTCAACGCGCCGCTACGGGGGCACGTTCGTTACCGTATTTGAGAGGTCCGAGTTGACAAAGCGGGTGGCCGTCTGTCCGGGGAGCTTCGACCCCGTAACCAGCGGGCACCTCGACATCATCCGCAGGTCGGCCAGGATCTTCGACCACGTCGTCGTCGCCGTGGGCGCCAACACGCGCAAGACCCCGCGGTTATCGGCCATCGAGCGGGCAGGGCTCATCGAGAAGGTCACCGCCGACATCGAGAACGTCTCGGTCGAGGTCATGGAGGGGCTGCTGGTGGACTTCGCCCGGGAGCAGGGCGCGGGGGCCATCGTGAAGGGCCTGAGAGCCGTCTCGGACTTCGAGTCCGAGTTCGAGCAGGCGCAGCTCAACAGGACCCTGTCGTCCGAGATCGAGACGGTGTTCATCATGGCCGCATCCGAGCACAGTTTCCTGAGCTCCAGCGCGGTCAGGGAGATCACCTGGCACGGCGGCGACGTGCGCGGGCTGGTGCCCGACGGCATACTAGAGTCCGTACGGCAGATTTATTCAGGTTCGGACGGTAAGATACAGGGATCGTAAGCAAAGGACGAGGTTGCCGAAGATGGACGTACTGGTACTCATAGACAGGTTGGAAGAGCTGGTCGAGGACGCCCGGAGCTTCCCGGGCTTCGGCAACACGGCGATGGTAGACCGCGACGCCGCCTTCGATATCATCGACCAGATGCGCCAGACGATCCCCGAGGAGCTCAAGCAGGCGCGTTGGATCGTCAAGGAGCGCCAGGCCATGCTGGACGAGGCCCGCTCAGAGTCCGACCGCATCATCCGCAGCGCCCAGGACGAGGCCGAGAAGATCACCTCAGAGGAAGAGGTCCTCAAGCGCGCCGAGAAGCGGAGCGCTGAGATCATGGAGGACGCCCGCCGCCGCGAGCGCGAGATACGCCTCGGCGCCGAAGACTACGCCGACGAGGTGCTCGCCAACCTGGAGGACAACCTCGGCAAACTTCTCGAAGCGGTGCAGCGCGGCCGCACGAAACTGCAGGGCGTGCAGGAACAGTAACAAGCGGTAGACTAGCCCCATGAACAACCGTATTCCCCTGAGAAAGCCCGGCTCAGAGGTTGGCGACCGGCACGAGATCCACGCCGAGTTCGAGGCGGAACCCTTCGACCTCTACGGCCGCCACCACGAGGTCACCCACGCCGAGGCGGACGTCGCCGTCACGAAGGTCTCCGAGGGTCTCCACCTCGACCTGCGGATCACCACCGTAGTCGCCACCACCTGCGACAGGACCCTGGATCCCATGGAGCTGCGGCTGGAGTTCCGCGACTCCGAGCTTCTCGCCGGGCCCGACGACGAGGAGCTCGCCGTTGAGGACTGGACGCTCGACCTGAAGCGCTACGCCGCGCGGACGCTGCCGAACGAGGTTCCGATGCAGGTCTTCAAGGAGGGCACGGAGCCCGTGCGCCCCTCGGACGAAGGCGACGAGGTCGACCCGCGGTGGCGGGGCCTCGACGACATCTCCGTCTCCGGTTTCTAGGCAACGGGGGGCCAAAGATGTGGTTGGAGATAGCAAAGTAGGTTATATTCTCGACCGGCCCGCGACGACCCGTCGCGCGAGCCGGTTTCGGATCTGAGCACAGAGACGCCCCGGCGGCGGAGCGATATTTCAAGAGCGAGCGGAGGTAGCATCATGGCGGTACCGAAGAAGAAGACGTCCAAGGCCCGCAGGAACCTCAGGCGCGCCCACCACGCGCTGGCGGGCCCCGGCATTCAGGCCTGTCCCAACTGCGCAGAGCCCCACCTCTCGCACCGGGTCTGCGCGAACTGCGGCTACTACAAGGGCCGTACGGCGGTCGCCGTAGAGGCCGCGGAGTAACCGAAGCCCTCCGGACGGAGCGTTGCGCCTCGCCGTAGACGCCCTCGGCGGCGATAACGCCCCGGGGGAGATCGTCGCTGGCGTCCTCGCCGCCGCACGCAGGCTTCCGGGGGATGAGATCTTCCTCGTGGGACCGGAGGCGGAGATCGGCCCACACCTCGGTGCCGACGCGCCCTCCAACGTCTCCGTCCGGCCGTCGGGCGGTCCGATAGGGATGGAGGAAGAGCCGGCGGCGGCGCTGAGATCCCGGCCCGATGCCGGAGTCTCTGTCGCCGC
>CADCUW010000261.1 GCA_902805985.1 uncultured Rubrobacteraceae bacterium | reverse complement strand
AGACCTTGACGTCCGGGGCGATGGTAGCCCCCTCGCCGACGATCACGTCGTCCCCAAGAGCGCTGCGCTCGAGTATTCGGGCCCTCGCCTGCACGTAGGAGTTGCGGCCGACGAGCGTGTCCTTGAGCTCGGCCCCCTCGCCGACGTAGGTGCCGTCCGCGACGATGCTCCGCTCGATGGAAGCGCCCGCCGAGACGACGACGTTATCGGCTATGACGGTGTAGGGGCTGATCTTCGCCCCCGGGTCGATACGGGCGTTCTCCCCGATCACGACCGGCCCTTCGAGCTCCTCGTCCGAGACCTCGGCCCGCCGGCCCACGAAGATGTTCTCCCTGAGGCGCGTCCCTGGTGGCCTAACGTCTTTTACGAGGCCGTCGAGGACGTCTCTCTGCGCGGAGGCGAACTGCTCCAGGGTGCCGATGTCCTCCCAGTAGTCCTCCGTGACGTAGCCGTACATCGGACGGCCCGCTTCGAGCAGCTTCGGGAAGAGCTCCTTGGAGAAGTCGTACTCGCCCTCCTCCGGTATCTCGTCCATGACGGAGGGCTCCAGCAGGTAGATGCCGGTGTTCACCGTGTCGGAGAAGACCTGGCCCCACGCCGGCTTCTCCAGAAACCGCGAGATCCTCCCGTCCTCCTCCAGGATGACGATCCCGAAATCGAGCGGGTTCTCCACGCTCTTGAGGACCATCGTCGCCTCGGAGCCCTTCTCCTCGTGGAAGGAGAGCAGGCGCGTGAGGTCCGCGTCCGTGAGGGCGTCGCCGCTGATGATGAGGAGGCGCTCGCCCTGGAGTCCGAGCTGCTGCTCGGCCATCTTCACCGAGCCCGCGGTGCCGGCGGGCGCGTCCTCGACGGAGTAGTCCATCTTGACGCCCCAGTCAGAGCCGTCGCCGAAGTAGTCCCGGATCTCCTCTGGCATGAACTGCAACGTCACGGTGATGTCGTCGAAGCCGTGGCGCTTGAGCAGCCCTACGATGTGCTCCATGCACGGCAGGTTGACTATAGGGATCATGGGCTTCGGCTGGTCGCTGGTGAGCGGCCTGAGGCGCGTACCCTGACCCCCGGCCATGATGACGGCCTTCATCGGGCCGCGCCCGCCGACGCTAGGTTAGACCGGACTCCACGCATGTTGCCTCCCCTTCTCCCTCTGGCACGGCGGCTGGCGACTTCCCCGAACATCATACCCGACCCCGGTCCCGGCTAACGGCTGCTCTTGGTCCTGACCCCCACGGCGACACCCCACAGGTCATAGCGCTCCCTCAGGGCGTTCTCGACGTAGCGCAGGTAGTTGTCCGGCAGGTCGTCGGGGCGGTTGGCGAAGAGCGTGAACCTGGGCGGCGTCGTCCCCGTCTGGGTGGCGTACCGGATCTTCACCCCCCCTGGCGGCGAGGTCCGGTCCACGAGCGCGTTCACGAACTCCGCGACCTCGTGGGTGGTGACCCGCAACCGGTACGCCCGCCTTATGCGCGAGGCGAAGAGCAGTATCTTCTCCACACCAGCCCCCGTCAGCGCGGAGATCGGAAGAAATCGCGGCTTGAGGTCCGTCAACCTGGCCGCGATGCCCTCCTCAACCTCCCGCAGCCGCTCCGGGGAGACGAGGTCCTTCTTGTTGATCAAAACCCCGCACGCCCGCCCGGACTCCTGGATCTCGCGCGCCACCCTCATGTCACCGGCGACCAGCCCGTCGACCGCGTCGACCAGCAACAACGAGACGTCCGAGCGTCGGATCGCCTCGCTCGTCCGCAGCGACGAGTAGTACGGGACCCCGCTCGCCCGCCTGATGCCCTTGGCAACCCCCGCGGTATCCAGCAACAGGTACCGCTCGCCCCCCCCTTCTACCTCTACCTGAACCTCACCCGCGACCGCGTCGGTCGTGGTGCCGGCGACCTCGGAGACGACGGCCCGTTCGGCGCCCAGGAGCCGGTTGAGGAGCGTGCTCTTCCCGACGTTGGGCCTGCCGACGATGGCGAGCTTGGGCAGCTCGGGCTCTTCGTCGGGCTCTTCGTCGGGCGCGACCTCGGGCAACTGGGCGACGACGGCGTCTAACAGGTCGCCGACGCCGAGGCCGTGGACCGCGGAGACCGCGTGAGGCTCCCCCTCGCCCAGAGTGTAGAAGCGGTGGCGTTCGGTGTCGTCGTCGGGGTTGTCCAGCTTGTTGACGGCGAGGACGACCCTGGCGGAGGAGCGGCGCAACTCGCGGGCGACGGCGGCGTCGGCCTCGGTGGGGCCCAGGCGGGCGTCTGTGAGGTGCAGGATCACGTCGGCCTCCTCGACGGCGACCCTGGCCTGGAGCGTTACGAGGGCCTCGAGGCCGACCTTCGCCGTCGGCTCCATCCCCCCGGTGTCGACGAGGTCGAACTCCGCGCCGGCCCACTCGGCCCTGTTGTACGAGCGGTCGCGGGTCGTGCCGGGCTGGTCCGAGACGACGGCGCTCCTGCGGCGCAGGATGCGGTTTATGAGGGAGCTCTTGCCGACGTTCGGGGCGCCGACGACGGCCACGACGGGGAGGCGGCTCATCTGGCATCCCCTTTCGGCAGGGCGTAGATGGTCCGCAGCACCTCGTCGGCCGCCTCGCGGTAGGCCTTGCCTCCGCGCAGGTTGGGGTCCATACGGACCGGCTCGCCGACGATCAGGCGCAGGCGCTCCCCGCGCAGGCGGGCGAGGGGGCCTGGCAGCTTGCTTACGAGGACGGGCAGGATGGGGGCGTTGCCCCGGATCGCGAGCATCACGGCCCCGCTCTTTGCCTCCCTGGCCGTCCCGTCGTCCTTGTGGGTGCCCTCGGGAAAGATGCCGATCGGCCACCCCTCGGCGAGGTAAGAGAGGGCTATTCGGATCCCCGCGCGGCCGCCGCCCTCGCGGTCGACCGGGAAGGAGCCTATAAACTCGAAGAACTTCCTGTACGGGGGCTCGTAGAGTTCTTTTTTCCCCATCCACTGCATGCGGCGCGGGATCGCCATGCACACGAGCACGGGGTCAGGATACTGGCGGTGGTTGGCAGCGACGACCAGCGGGCCCGTCTTCGGCACGCGCTCCATGCCCCGGATCTCCAACCCGAAGAGGAGGCGGCAGAGAAGGATCATGAACCGCCGGAACAGGTCATACCTGCGGGACATGGTCCGTGGCGTGCTCTGTCCTTTGAAGGCGCTCACGGGCCGCTCACGCCCCCCGCCGCAGACCGCTCGCGAGGTCGAGCACCCGCGCGACCACCTCTTCGAGGGCGAGCTCCGTAGTATCGAGCACGACGGCGTCGGGGGCAGGCTTTAGCGGCGAGACCTCGCGCTCGATGTCCTGGCGGTCGCGGCGCGAGATGGCCTCCCTGATGCGGTCGAGCTCCCCCTCGCGCCCGGTCTGCCGTGCCCGCCTTCGCGCCCGTTCCTCGGGGTCTGCCGAGAGAAAGATCTTGAGCTCCGCGTCCGGCAGCACGACCGTCCCTATGTCCCGGCCCTCGACGACGGCCCCGCCCCCATCCCTCGCCTCGTTCGCCGCGGCCCGCTGGACGGGGAGCAGGACCTCCCGCAGGCCGGCGCCGGCTGAGACCCTGGAGGCGGCGGCTGCCACCTCGGGCGTCCTGAGGTCTGGGTCCGGCACGCGTCGGCCGTCGATGCTTACGCCCCCGGGGTCGAGGCCGACGCGGCGCGCGAGATCCGCCACCCTCGGTTCGTCGGAGAGGTCGGCGCCCTCGCGGAGGGCGAGCAGGGCGGCGGCCCGGTAGGCGGCGCCCGTGTTGAGGTTGACGACGCCGAGCCGCCCGGCGACCTGCCGCGCGACGGAGCTCTTCCCGCTCCCGGCGGGCCCGTCTATGGTTACGAGGATTCCCTTCATCGACGAGAGGAGTATAGCCGAAAGCCCTGAGGGTTCATCGGAGCCCCTCGATGACCCGGAAGTACCCGGGGAAGGTCTTGGTCACGCACCCGGGGTCCTGAATGGTGACCGCCGGCGCCGGAGCCGCAAGTCCCGCCACGGCGAACGCCATCGCCATCCGGTGGTCCGCGTAAGTCTCGACGACGGCGGGCCGCAGCGGACCCGGAGTAATGCGAAGCCCGTCCCTCCACTCCTCGACTCCAACGCCGAGGCGCGCGAGCTCGGTGGCGACGGCCGAGATGCGGTCGGTCTCCTGGTGGCGGGTGTGGCCGACGTTGGTGATGGTGGTCGGCGAGGAGGCGAAGGGCGCTATGGCGGCCAGGGTCATCATGGTGTCCGAGAAGGCCCCCATGTCAACCTCCACCCCCCGCAAGCGCTCGGGACCCCGTACCCCGACGTGGTCGTCGCCGAGGTCGACGTCGCACCCCATCTCCTCCAGGACGCCCGCAAAGCGCAGGTCCCCCTGGGAAGAGCCGGAGCCGAGGCCCGGCACCCGCACGCGTCCCCCCGTAACGGCCGCCAGCGCCAGGAAGTACGAGGCTGCCGACGCGTCGGGCTCGACCTCGAACCGGCTGGCCCGGTACGGGCCTCGCGCCACGGAGAGCCGGCCGAAACCTCCGTCCGCCTCGACTTCGACGCCGAAGTGGCGCATGACGCCCGCGGTGATCCCGACGTAAGGCCAGCTCTCGCGGCCCTCGACGTCCAGCGTGACGGCGTGCTCGGCGTAGGGCGCGGCCATGAGCAGGCCGCTGACGAACTGGCTGCTGCCGCCGGCGCGCACGACGGTCCTCCCACCCGGCAACCCGCCGCCTTGGACGACGATGGGGAAGCGGCCGTCTTCGCCGGCGTACTCCACACCGGCCCCGAGCCCGCGCATTGCGTCCACAAGGTCCTTTATGGGGCGCTCCCGCATCCGGGGCACGCCGTCAACGGTGTAGGGGCCGGGCCCGAGGGCGAGCGCCGGCGGCAGGAACCGCGCGACGGTGCCCGCGTTCCCGACAAAGACCTCTACGCCGCCACGGGGTATCCCGCCCGCGAGCCCCGCGATCCTTACCTCGCCCGCCTCAAGGTCGGCCCGGACGTCGAAACCCAGGCGCGCCAGGGACTCGAGCAGGTAGTAAGGGTCGTCGGAGAAGAGCGGGTTCTTTATCGTGCAGACGCCATCCGCGAGCGCCGCCACGAGCAGGGCCCTGTTCGTGACGCTCTTGGAGCCCGGCACCGCGACGTCGGCGTCTACCGGGTGCCCGAGGGGGCCTATCTCTAGGGTCTGCGGGAACCCGCCCCTGACGTCATCCAAGGTGAAGTCCCTGCCGGGCACGCCCCCCACACGGCTCACCCCAGAGCCCCTAGCTCATCCTCCGTAAGCGGACGATGCTCCCCTTCTGCGAGATCTCCCAGTAGCACTGGCCCAACCCTTACCCTGCGAAGCGCGACGAGGTTCAGGCCGGCGGCGGCGCATGCTCGACGTATTATGCGGTTACGGCCTTCGTGGATGGTGAGGTTGAGTGTGGTGTGGCGTGGCGTGGCGTGGCGGTTGGAGATGGTCGGGGGGGACATGGGGCCGTCTTTGAGGAGGGGGCCGGCGGCGAGGGTTTCGAGGGCACTAGCGGGGACGGGGTTGTTGAGGGTCAGGCGGTACTCTTTTTCGATCTGTGATGAGGGGTGGGTGATGCGGTGGGCTAGCGGGCCGTCGTTGGTGAGGATCAGGAGCCCTGTGGTCTCGGCGTCGAGGCGGCCGGCGGGGACGAGGCCCGCTACGTCCGGCATCAGGCCGGCCACGGTGGGGCGGTTCTTGTCCGGCTCGTCCTTGAGGGTGGTGAGGTAGCCGGCGGGTTTGTTCAGGGCGAACGAGGAGTGGGTGGACGGGAGAAGGACGCGGCGTCCGTCGAGCAGGACCTCCTCCCCTCCCGAGACGGAGGCGCCGATGGAGGCGGTCTCCCCGTCGACGGTGACGCGGCCGCCCTCGATCAGGGCCTCGGCCTTGCGCCGCGAGGGGGCAGCGCCAGCCCGGGCGAGAAACGCCTGCAACCGCACCTAGCCTTCTCTCTCGTCCGGGGTCTCTTCGGTCGAGGTCAGGCGCTCGCGGACGCGGGCGAGCTCCTCGGGCGAGACGAGGGAGTCGAGCGGGGGGAAGTCTTCCCCCGAGCCCGCATCGGCGGCGGTAAGAAAGTCGTCGGTGACGGCGAGGAGGGCGGGCGCGCCCGGCGCGTCCCTGTCGGCGCCGACCTCGGAGATCAGGTTCCGCTCCAGCAGGTTTCGGACCA
>CADCUW010000260.1 GCA_902805985.1 uncultured Rubrobacteraceae bacterium | reverse complement strand
GCGCCTGCTCTCGCGGTACGGGTTCGTCGAGGTCGGCGAGCAGTGGGACGACGAAGATGGCCCCGAGACCGTCTACGAGGTCGGCGCCAGGTGACCCGCCAAGCGGCAACCAGGCGCGGCACTTTGGGCCGTGGTCGACGGTTCTGCCCATAGGGTAAAGTGGCCGAACACGTGGCGACGGTAGGGGACGGGGGGCAGTCCCGCCCGGCGTGAAGCCAGACTTCTTAGAGGTGGTGCGCGTGGGCGAGGGCCGGGTAGAACGCGCGGACGAATGATCTTCGGTAAGACCCCGCCCCCGTTGCACCCACCGAGGAGGCCGCGTGTGCCCGTTGGGTGTCCGGACCCGGGGTAGCCTCCGACTCATCTTCACCCGCAACCTCGGAGCCCCGGCTTAAAGAGCCGGGCTCTGATGGAGTTCCCGGGATCCCCGACCGTACGGGGGCGCGAGACGACGGGGGAAGGAGGTCGGGATTCGTGGCCAAGATCGAGGTGCGCGTGTTTCCGGAGGGCGGTCGCAATCGCCTAGAGCTTTACCACGAGGGCGCTCACATAGGTGACTACGAGCGGAGCATAGACACGCATGTGGACGCGAAGGTCGCCGAGGCGGAGGGGGCGTTCGAGCGCCTGCTCGATGCGTAGCGGCGCCACGGCGGCAAGATAGCGGTGAGGTTCAACAAGCCGGCAAATAAAAAGGAGATCAGGACGTACCAAGAGAATCCGGATCACCTTCGGCGACGCGGTGCTCGCTGCTCGGCTGCACGATAACGCCACGGCGCGCGATCTCGCCGCCCAGCAGCCGCTAACGCTTACCTTCCGCGACCACAACAACGTCGAGAAGACCGCTCCGCTTCCCCGCGCCCTGTCGCTAGAGGGCGCGCCCGAAGGGCACGATCCCGCCGCCGGAGACATCGGCTACTGGGCGCCCGGTGGCGACTTCGGCGAGCGGCTACCTTTCCGATGCGGCGAGCAAGAGAGCGCCATGGTCGTGCAAGAAGTCGGGATTATCGAGTCGCCCGCCGTCAAGCGCCCCTCCGCTCAGCGCGGGAGGTGTGCCGCGATGCCGTCGAGCACGCGGTCGAGGCCCCGGTCGAATTCGACGTCGACCGGCGGGATGGTGGCCTCCCGGATCACCCTGGCGAGGTTGGGGTAGCGACCGGTGGAGATCATCCGCTCCATGTAGGGGCCCCTGGCTGCCTGCCACTCCGCCTTGTCCATGCCGCTTTCGAGCTCGGCGCGCAGCTCGCCGGCCTCGACCCGGATGGCGCCGATCACGTAGGCATTCGCGATCCGGAGGGCCTGCATGGCGACGTCGATGTCCTCGAACCCGGGGGTGCCGGCGAGCGCGGCGAACGTCCCCTCCTGGTGCGCCAGGGCGTTGGGCCCACGAGGGGGCCTGCCGCCCATAAGATCGACGAACCATCCGTGCTCTTTGGCGGCCCGCCGTATGCCGTGGGCGATGGTCCTGAGGGCGGCGCGCCAATCCCCGTCGGTCGGCCCGGCGGACGCCATCTCCCCGTACACCTCGTCCACCATGAGCTCGAGCAACTCCTCCTTGTTCGCAACGTAGCCGTACAACCGCATCGGCCCGGCGTCGAGGGAGGCCGCAACCTTGCGCAGGGAGACGGAGGCCAGACCTCCCTCGTCGGCGATCGCCATGGCCGCGCGCACGATCTTCTCCCGGCTTAGAGGGCTGGGCGCGGGGCGGCTCGTGGGCTCCGGCCTCTCCCACACCGGGAGGGCTCCGCCCGCGTCGCGCTTGCTTCGTGCCGTCATCGTTTCATACCTCGCTCCAATGTACCGCGGTTGACAATAGCCGTCCACTAATATACAGTGTATCTGTCAATACAGTGTATTATCAGGAGGAACCAATGGAAGCGGAAGCGATGAAGAGAGCAAGAACGGGGGCGGGCTCGACGCCCGTACTCGTAATCGGGGGCGGCCTGGTCGGCCTGTCAGCGGCGATGTTCTTGGCCTGGCGGGGCGTGCCGACCGTGGTGGTCGAGAAACACCCCGGGAGTTCGCCGCACCCGCGGGCTGTCGGCTACACGACGAGGACGCTGGAGATGTTTCGGGCGGTCGGGATCGATTCGGAGATCCCCGAGCTGCCGATCGGTCAGGGGCGACCCCGCCGGACCGCGGTGGGGAGCCTCGCCGGGGAATGGGCCGAGGAGGTCGAATGGAGCCCGAGTAAGCCGCAGGCTGCCACATCGGACGGTCCGCCGCCCCCCAAGATCGGGTACTCGCCGGTCACCGGCGCCTTCATCCCGCAGGACCGGCTGGAGCCCATCTTTCGCGACAGGGCGGTCGAGCTGGGCGCCGACATCAGGTGGAACACCGAGATGATGGGCTTCGAGCAGGACTCGGGCGGCGTGACGGCCTCGTTACGCGAGCGCGACGGGAGCGAATACGCCTTGCGCGCGGACTACATGATCGCGGCGGACGGGCACTCGAGCCCGATCCGCAAGGCGCTCGGGATCGGTCGCGACGGGCGCGGCTTCATGCGGGTCGTGCGCAGCATCATGTTCCGGGCCCCCCTGGACGAGTACCTCGAGTCCGGGATCAGCCAGTTCGAGTTCGATCAGCCCGGTCTGGAAGGGATGCTCACCACCTACCGGGACGGCCGCTGGGTGCTGATGGTCGCCGACGACGAAGAGCGCGACGAGGCCGCCCAGAGGGATTTGGTGATCCGCGCGATCGGCCGCTCGGACCTCGAGGTCGAGATCATCACCTCCGGGCGCTGGGTGTTGAGCGCGCTCATAGCGGACAGCTTTTCGTCGGGGCGGGTGTTTCTCGCGGGGGACGCCGCGCACACCCTGCCGCCCGCGCGGGGCGGCTACGGGGCGAACACCGGTATCGAGGATTCCTTCAACCTCGCGTGGAAGCTCGATTCGGTCCTCTCGGGCGAGTCGACGCCGGAGTTGCTCGGCACCTACGAGGCCGAACGGCGCCCGATCGCGTGGCTCCGGCACGACCAGATATTCGCCCGCCAGGACTACGCGTCGGACGCCACGGACGACGAGAAGAAGGTGGCGGTCGTCGAAGACGACGCCATGGAGCTCGGCCAGCTCTACAGGTCGAGCGCGGTGATCGGCGCCGGTGACGAATTGCCGCCCGCCCTGCGCCCCGAGCAGTGGGCCGGACAGCCCGGGACACGTGCGCCCCACCTCTGGGTGTCGAAGGACGGCGAGCGGCTGTCCACGCTCGACCTGTTGCAGCGCGATTGGGTGCTGCTCGGCGAGCACGAGCGTTGGCGCGCCGCCGCGGCCGGGACCGGCGGACGGCTGGGGTTCGAGCTGCGATACCTGCGCGTCGGCGGCGATCTGACGCCGCCCGCCGCGCCCGCAGGCGACGCCAGATTGACGCTCGGCACGCCGATCGAGCGGATCGTCGCCGAACCGGCCGGCAAGGCGGTGCTCGACGCCAACATACCGGAGCTCACCCCCCACGAGATGTACGGGACGTTCAAGTCGATGAGCCTGCGCCAGCTCCAGCCGATGTCGGAGGGGCTTATCACCGACGAGGGCCTCGCGGAGACCGAGGCGGATCTCGCGGCCGTAAAGGTCAAAGTGGCGCCGGCCGACCCGGAGACGTTCCGGGCCGACTTTCGGACGGCCTTCGGTATCGGCCCGGCGGGCGCGTCGCTGGTGCGCCCCGACGGTTACGTGGCCTGGCGCTCCAGTGGCATGCCGGCCGACCCGGAGGACGCCCTCACCGATGCCCTCGCTCGGGCGTCCACGGCCGCGCATCGGTCCCTGGCCGTGAACCGCTGAACGAACGTCCGGGCCGTCGGGCGCGGTTACACCCGACGGCCCTTCTATCAAAGCGTCCGATCGCGAGGCATTGTGCCGACGGGCGATGACAGAGGAGACGAACGAATGGGCGCAGCATCGTTGGAAGAACGGGTCCAAAGGCTCGAAGACTTAGAGGCTATCAAGAACCTGATGGCCAGGTACTCCTACCACGTCAACAAGGGCTGGAATGGCGAGGAGGTCGACCTCGACGCCATGCCCTCCGTCTTCGCCGAAGATATCGAGTGGACGAGCTGGAACGCAGGAACGCCCGAGACGGGCATCGAGCGGGGTACGGAAATCTTGAGGGAAGAGACCGGGTGGATCGACTTCTCGATGCACAGCCTGACCAACCCGATCATCGCGATCGACGGGGACGAGGCGACGGGCAACTGGCTCATGTGGATCGCCAGCAAGAGGAAGGGGTTCACCCCCAACCAGGTGTTCATGAGCCTGGACATCACCTACGCGCGGACGGCCCGGGGCTGGCTCATCAAGACGCTCGACATGCACTTCGGCATGATGCTGCTGAACCCTTAGCGGCGGCCCGGGTTGGCAGGAACATCGTACGGGCCTGTAAGCCCGTACGACCAGGCAGGGGTAGGGAAGGGGGTTTTCGATGGAACATCCACTAGAGCGTTCAAAGATACGGGGCCTGGGGGCGTACTTCGGCGTCGGGCTGCTGGTCGCGGTGCTGTTCGGCGTCTACTACGTCTACCCACTCCGGACGATCGCGCTGGTCTCGCTGCTGACGCTGCTCTTCGCGGTCATCCTCGCCGCGCCGGTCGACTACCTCGCCCGCCGGGGGCTCAGACGCGGGTGGGGACTACTCCTCGTAGTGGTGGCTGGGCTTTTTCTGTCCCTGCTGCTGGTGCAGTACGCCGCGGACCCTCTCGTGTCCCAGGCCCGGCGGCTGACGGAGGACTTTCCGGCGTTACTCGCCCAGGCTCTGGGCCTCGTCGAGAGACTGCCGTTCGGCCTCGGGGACCCCCTCGCGCCATACCTCGACCCGGACCGGTTGATCGGGTTTCTGCGGGATTCGGGCCTCTCGGTGGCGACGGTCTTCGGCTGGGGCTCCTCCGCGGCCAACCTGATCGCGCTGGGGATCGTGGTCGTTCTGACAGGAGCTTTCGCCGTCCTGTACCCAGCACCTCTGGTGGGCGGCTTCGTTGCCTTGTTTCCCGCAAGCGGGCGCCAGCGGGTGCGCGAGGTCCTGGGCGAGGTGTACGCGACCGTCCAGCGGTGGTACGTCGGGCAGTTGGCGGACATGGCGATCATGGGGTTGCTCTCAGCGGTCGCGCTCTGGATCATAGGCGTGCCGTTCGCGCTGCTGCTGGGTGTCCTCTCCGGCGTCCTGGGCTTCGTCCCCTACGTGGGATTCGCGGTCTCGCTCGTTCCCCCGGTGCTCCTGGCGCTGACCGACGACCCGATAAAGGCGGTGTGGGTGGTCGTGGTCTACGTCGCGTTGCAGCAGGTGGAGCAGGGTCTGATCTACCCTCTCCTGATGAAGCGTGCGGTGTCGGTACAGCCGGCCGTCGTAGTCTTCGCCCTCTTCGTCTCGGGGCTCATCTTCGGGCTCGTCGGCCTCGTGCTCGCCGTCCCCTTGACGGCGGCCTCGCAGGTCCTCGTGAACCGGCTGTGGGTCGAAGGAATGGACCGCATCGGGGTGGACCCCAAGCCCCCGTCGGAGCCCGAGCGTGGACCCGGGCCCTTGCGCCGCGCCCTCGGCATCGCCCTTGGCGTCGTCAAACGCCGGTGAGGGTCCGCGACCGACCGGCTTCGTGGAGAGTTCTCCGGAAGCGGAGAGCACCGCTGTCGAAGTGCCGGACGGGTTCCTACTTCGATCCCCGTTCGAGTACCTTTTCCGAACGCCTGCCACGGCGCAGGGCGGATCGGCGCTCGTCAATAGCCAACCAGCCGGCGCGGCAGACCGATGCATCGAACGAGGAAGATGCCTCCCGTGGCTGACGCGAGTGTCGCCCCCGCGCACCTGATCCTCAACCCCGCCTCCGGCGGCGCGGCATTCCTGCTGAGGAGGCTGAACAGGGCTGCCCGCGAGCGTGGGATCCGGGTGCGCGCGCTGGCAACCGGGGAGGACGCGAGGCACGCCGCCCTGGAGGCGGCGGATGACGGCGCCAAAGCGCTCGCTGTGGCCGGCGGTGACGGGTCGGTGGCGGCGGTGGCTGTGGAGCGCGGGTTGCCCCTCGTGATGGTGCCAACGGGCACGCTCAACCATTTCGCCCGCGACCTCGGGTTGGACCTAACGCGCCCGCTGCGCGCCCTCGACGCGTTGGTCGCCGGCCGCGAGCGGCGCGTGGACGTCGGCCGGATCAACGG
>CADCUW010000259.1 GCA_902805985.1 uncultured Rubrobacteraceae bacterium | reverse complement strand
TGCCGGCGAGGCCAAGGCCGAGGTGGACGTGACGGTGGACGCGGGCAGCGTCGACACGGGTAACGCGGGGCGGGACAAAGCGGTGCGGTCCCCCGCTTTCCTGGACTCCGAGGCGCACCCGAATATCGCCTTCCGTTCGACGGGCGTTGGCCGAGAGGGCGAGTCTTGGATAGTGCGGGGGGAGGTCACCGCCCGCGGCGCCGCGGCCCCGGTGGACCTGTGCGTGGTGGAGCTCCGCGAAACGGCCGAGGGTCTCTACGTGCGCGCGGCGGCCACCGTCGACCGCTACGCCCTCGGCATGACGAGGTTCAAGGGCGTGGCCGCCCGCCGCGTCCACCTGGAGATCTCCGCCCGCGCCGACCGGATCGGCTGATCGCGAACGCCATCGGTGGGGGACGCGGCACGCCCGCTGCCACACCCGCTGCCACGCTCCCGTCACGCTCGAGCGGTAACTCTTACCCGGGGCGGGCCGTAGCGCAGTTTCGGCAGACACAAGAAACAGAGAAAGGATCCGGCATGACCGAAGCGGACTATAAAGGCTACGTGGTCGAGGAGGTCCGGGGCGGCCTCTACTCGGTCTCCGATGGCTTCTTCAACACCATGTTCCTCGTCCACGACGAAGGAGTGGTCGCCGTCGACGCGCCGCTGACCCTGGGCGAGAACTACCCGAGAGCCATAGAGGAGTTGACCGACAAGCCGGTGACGCACGTGGTCTACAGCCACTCCCACGCCGACCACATCGGGGCCGCGAACCTCTTCCCCGAGGGCGCCACGTACGTCGCCCAGGAAGAGACCGCGAAGATCCTCCGCGAGCGCGAGGACCCCCGCCGACCCATACCCGACGTGACCTTCGGCGATGCCCACACGCTCGAGGTCGGCGGCCAGACCTTGGAGCTCTCTTACCGGGGCAACAACCACCAAGTCGGCAACATCTTCATCCACGCGCCCGCCCAGCGGACGCTGATGCTGGTGGACGTGGTGTTCCCGGGTTGGGTGCCTTACAAGAACCTGGGCGTCGCGCAGGACGTGCCGGGATACATAAAGGCCC
>CADCUW010000258.1 GCA_902805985.1 uncultured Rubrobacteraceae bacterium | reverse complement strand
CGTGGCCGTCTTCTTAAGGATCGTGAAGCCCTGCACGACGTTCGGGGCGGCGTTGTAGTTGGCGTTGCCGACCTGGGAGGCGGTTATGTCGCAGTTACCCGCTCCCGTGATGGTTACGGCGTTGTTGGCGTCGATCGAGCAGTTACCGGTGGCCGCGAAGCTAACCGCCAGACCCGAGCTTGCCGTGGCGCTCACGTTAAAGTTGGCATCGCCGAAGGTCTTGTTGGCCAGAGCACCGAAGGTGATCGTCTGGTTCTGCTTCTGCGCCTGCGGAACGACAACCTTCACGTTGCCTTTAGCAGGAGACTGATCGACCGTGATGCCGCTAGTGTTCGTAACGGACTGAGTGATCTGCAAGAGGCCCGCGGTACCATCGGCCGCGCCCGCCGCCACGGTGAGCGTCGCGGGAACCTTGATGGGGTTGGTCAGACACCCTACCGGTGCTCCGGTCGTGGGACAGTCTGAACTGTAGTTTATATCGGGCAACTTCACGTCTGTCGTGCCGGTCTGGGTGATGGTCCCATTGGTGCTCATCGAGTACGCGTTGCCGACCGTGACGGTACCGGATTTTTGGCTTGCGTTGTAATTACCCGTTGATCCCCAAACTTTGATCGTGAAGTTGTTCGCTCCGACGTTTACGTTGGTCGGCGTGGTAGCGCTTGTGCCGAGGTCGACACTCGTGTCGATGGTGACATCGGCCAGCGCCATCGCCGGCATCGCAAGCAGCAGCGCAAACGACATAAAGAGCAGGGTGAGCCTGCTCCTGAGCTTGGTTCGCATATTCGATTCTCCTCTGTTCGTAGTCTTCCCCGCCGACCTAAATATCATCCCGCCGCTTTCCTCCCTGGCAGCCCTAATTTCTGCTATGAGGGAAGGTTACCGGGCGGCGGGCGCCCCGCCGTCCACCCACCGGCGTATCTTTGCGTAGGTTCGCGTACGCCAGGCAGCGTACGCGCGATGCAGACGGTGTTGCCGGGAGGGCGGCGGGGCGCCCGCCGCGCCTCGGGTCGCTCCGGCGCGGCTAGGAGGGTCTGGTGCCGACGAGCCCGAGGTCTATGGCCCGCACCACAGCCTGGGTGCGGTCGGAGACGCCCAGCTTGCGGATCACGCGCTCCACGTGCGTCTTGGCGGTCGGCCTGGCTATCACGAGCTCCCGCGCTATCTGCGGGTTCGTGTGCCCTTGTGCCATGAGCCCCAGCACCTCGACCTCCCGCCTCGTGAGGGACTCGGCGAGCGGACGGGGGGCGCTGCTCGCTCTTGCCGGTTCTCCGCGACGGGCGTCCCCGGCCTTCTTCTCCGAGAGGCCCCGGATGAGCCGGGCGGCCAGCTCCTGGTCGAGCGGGGAATCGCCCCCCAAGGCCCTGCGTATCGCGCCTATGAGCCGCGAGACAGGCGCGCCCTTCAGGACGTAGCCGGCCGCCCCAGCCTCGATGGCCCCGAGCAGGTACTCGGGCTCTTCGTGGGAGGTGAACACGAGTACGCACACGCCCGGCATCTCGGCCTTGATCCTGCGGGTCGCCTCGAGGCCGCCCATGACGGGCATGGTGACGTCCATGAGCACCAGGTCCGGTCGCAGCCTGCGGGCCTGCTCTATGGCCTCCCGGCCGTTCGGAGCCTCGCCCACCACCTCGATGTCGGGTTGGCTCCCCAGCACGAGGCGGAAGCCTTGCCTGACCACGTCGTGGTCGTCGGCGAGCAGAACCCTTGCCGGGGCGCCGCGCGCCATGGAAGAGGGGTGGCCTCGTGCCCCCGACTCGCCGCGCGTGCCTTGCGCGCTCTCCTCGACCATCGCTACCCATCCCCTTGCCAGTGCGGGGGTATCCCCAACCCCCTCTCCCATGCAACCCCGGCATCATACCCCATAACGAGGGCTAGGCATCGGTCGTGTGGCCTATTCTTGCGACCGGTGGGCGTGCAAGGTAGCCGGCGTCGGGACACTAGCGGTCAAACGGCTTCCGCTTGCGAAGAAGAGCCGGCGATCAGGGCGTGGTACAAAGCCCCGCCTCAACCTCCTGCTCCCAGCGTCGGAGGACCCCTTCGGTCGGACTTCTTGGAACACCGTGCTGGCGATGTCCTCAGAAGGACCTCTCGCGTACTGCGATGCCCTTGATTCTTAAGCTAAAATCGCTGACGAGGGAGTACCAGGGCAAGATTGGATGCGGAGACCTCGGGCTCGAAGTCATCCAGCATTGCGGAGGAGGGGGTTAAGGGAATTGGTCGGCAGGAGTGAGGCGGGCAGGTTCTTGATCCACCGCCTGTTGCCCGCTGCCGTCGTAGTGCCCGTCGTGCTCGGGTGGCTGAGGCTTGAAGGGCAACGGGCCGGTCTTTACGGAACCGGCATCGGGGTCCTGCTGATGACGACAGCGAACGTCCTGATCCTCTCCGCCTTGATCCTGTGGAGCGCCAGGCTACTCGATCGAGTGGAGGCCAGGCGCCGGAGGGCCGAAGAAGAGTCGCAAAGGGCCAGGAAGGTAGCCGAGGAGGCGAACAGGGCCAAGGGCGAGTTTCTGGCGAACATGAGCCACGAGATAAGGACCCCCATGAACGGCGTCATCGGCATGACGGGGCTGCTGCTGCAAACGCCGCTCGACGAGGAGCAGCGCGAGTACGCCGAGACGGTGCGCGCCTCGGGCGAGAACCTTCTTACGCTTATAAACGACATCCTCGACTTCTCCAAGATAGAGGCCGGCAAGCTGAACATAGAGGTCGTAGATTTCGATCTGAACGCGACGGTCGAGGAAGCGGTAGGCCTGCTAGCGGAGCGGGCCGGCGACAAGGGTTTGGAGCTTGCGAGCCTTGTGAGGCGCGGGGTGCCCAGCGCCCTCAGGGGCGACCCCGGGCGCATAAGACAGGTCCTGGTGAACCTCCTCGGCAACGCGGTCAAGTTCACCGAAGAGGGTGAGGTGGCGCTCACGGTGGCGCTCGTCGAGGACGCGGAAAAGGAGGCGACCCTGCGCTTCGAGGTCCGGGACACGGGCATAGGATTAACCAAAGAACAGAAGGAGCGTCTCTTCGAATCCTTCTTCCAGGCGGACGCCTCGACCACCCGCCGCTTCGGGGGCACGGGACTGGGCCTCGCCATCAGCAGGCAGCTCGTGGAGATGATGGGGGGAAAGATAGGGGTGGACAGCGAGCCGGGGAAGGGCAGCACCTTCTGGTTCGCGTTGCCCCTGGAGAAGCGGCCCGCGGGCGTTCCCCGGGCCGAGGTGCCCCGTCGGGCCGACCTGCACAACGTGCGCGTGCTGGTGGTGGACGACAACGCGACCAACCGCAAGTTGTTGCAGGAGCAACTCACCACCTGGGGCACGCACAACGAGAGCGCCGCGGATGGTCCCAGCGCGCTGAAGATGCTGCGCTCCGCCGCCGACGCCGGAAACGCCTACGACCTGGCCATACTGGACATGATGATGCCGGGCATGGACGGGATGGAGCTGGCCCAACTGATAAAAGCCGACCCCTCGATAGCTTCCACCAGGCTCATGATGCTCAGCTCGATCGGCGGTCGCGCCGAGGGTCGGGCGGAAAAAGAAACGGCGAACATCGAGATGCACCTTACCAAGCCCGTCAGGCAGTCCCGCCTCTACGAGGCCATGAACACGGTAGTGAGACCCGCGGAACCGAAGGTGGGGGTCGCGCCCGAGCCCCGCCGTAGCCTTGCGAAGGCGCAAGAGGCCGATCCTCGCGGGCGGCCCACCCGCGGCCACGTGCTGATCGCCGAGGACAACCACGTGAACCAGAAGGTGGCGGTGAGGATGCTGGAGAGGCTCGGCTACCGGGCCGACGTCGTCGCCGACGGCCTAGAAGCTATAGAGGCCCTTTCGCGTATCCCCTACGGGGCCGTCCTGATGGACGTGCAGATGCCGAGGATGGACGGCCACGGGGCCACCGCCGAGATAAGGCGCAAAGAGGTGGCGGAGCCCGCGGGACGCCGCACGCCGATCATCGCGATGACGGCCAACGCCATGCAGGGGGACCGGGAGCGGGCGCTCGAGGCCGGAATGGACGACTACGTGCCCAAACCAATCAATGCAGAGGAACTAGAGGCGGTCCTAGAACGCTGGGTTTCGCCGCCGGAGACCTCCCAGCCGGATACGGGTGCGCCGATGACCGACGCCGAGCCGACCATCTCGGATGGTGAGGAAGATGCGTCGTTAGACGAGAACGTGTTGGCGGCCCTGCGCCATCTGCAGGGAGCAGGTGGGCCGGACGTTTTCGAGGAACTGATCGGATTGTACTTGCAGGACACACCCACCCAACTCGTTGCCTTGAGGGCGGCGGTCGAGGCTGGCAGAGCCGATACCGTGAAGACCATCGCGCACACCCTCAGGGGCAGTTCCGCCAACATGGGTGCCCTGCGGATGGCGGCCGGTTGCTCAGAGCTGCAGGACGTCGGCGCTTCGGGCGACCTTTACGAGGCCCCAGAGTTACTGAATCGGCTCGAAGAAGAATTCGGGCGCGTGCGTGCAGCTCTGGCAGCCAGGATCGCGAGGAGCCAGGACTAGGTGCCCAATGACCTGGGGGGGTCTACGACAGGCGCTGTGAAGCCTTACGGACCTCTCCCCGAGAAACCTCCGCACGGTTCGGGAAGGCACGCGAGGGCTCACGCCCCAAAAGGGGAAGCCTCGCCTTGGCCTTCGATAAACTGCCCACCCGGCCGCGCCTCGCGAACCGCCCTGTCGCGTTCGAGACCCCCTGCCTCCTTCAATTAGCCCCTGTCTAATCCTGCTCCTATGCCCCTGTTGCCGTAGCCGTCGACGTAGGCGACGCGGTTCTGGAGCCTTTCCAACCCCCTGCGGAGGCTCGTGCACGGGGCGGCAGCGTCTTCGGCGATGGGACCCTTCAATGTTGGCCCCTCGCCAACTCGACCTCCAGCGCCACGCGTGCCCGCCCGAACTCCTCTTCGAGCCGCACGAGCAACCCCGGAACCCTAGGGAGATCTCCCGAAGCGCCGGCGTCCTGTAGCTCCGCACAGATGGCGCCCATCCTTCGCGCCCCCATGCTGCCGGAACTGCCCTGGAGGGCGTGGGCTAGCCTCTCCACGGCCCGGGCGTCGCCCGCCGTGGCGGCTTCGCGCAGGGCGGGCAGGGCGGAGCCGGTGTCGCCGGAGAATGCCTCTGCCAGGTCCGAGAGCAGCTCCGAGCCACCCAACTCCAAGAGGTTGTCTATCGCGGCGCGGTCGATGGGGTGTTCGGCGACTTCTGAGGTTACAGGATAACCCTCCACTTCGGCGGTGGCTCTCGACGCGCTCTCCTCCTCTCGCGGTATCCAGCGCTCCAAGGCCGCCTCCAACTCCTCGGGCTTCACGGGCTTTGGGACGTAGTCGTCCATCCCTGCTTCGAGCGCCTTCTCCCTGTCGCCCTGCATGGCGTTGGCCGTCATCGCGATGATCGGCGTGTGACGGTCTGAGCCCGCTTCGCGCTGTCGTATCTCCGCGGTTGCTTCGTGGCCGCCCATCTGGGGCATCTGCACGTCCATTAGGACGGCCCCGTAGGGGATACGCGAAAGGGCCTCTATAGCTTCTAGGCCGTCGGCGACGACGTCGGCCCGGTAGCCGAGCCTCTCCAGCATCCTCACCGCCACCTTCTGGTTCACCTGGTTGTCTTCGGCAACCAGCACGTGGGCCCGCCGGATTTGCTCGCGGGAGCGGCCTGCGGTTCCTTTGAGGGTGTCGCGGACGGCGATGGGGGTTCTGCGTGCGGGCTTCACCGTGGTTTGCTCTCTGCCTGCGGGTGTTCCCATCGCGGTGGCTATGGCGTCGTAGAGCTTCGATTGCCTCACCGGCTTGGTCAGGTAGGCTGCGAAGCCCGCCTTGCGGGCCTGCTCGGCCTCTCCGCGAAGCCCCATGGAGGTGAGCAGCACGAGTTTGGTGGCAGCTATGGAATGGTCGGCCTTTATGGTGATCGCCAGCTCCATGCCGTCCACGCCGGGCATCTGCAGGTCGACGACCGCCAGGTCGTAGGGATCACCCCCACCGGCTGCCCTCCTCAGCACCTCGAGCGCCTCTTGGCCGTTCTTTGCCATCCCGTTTCTCATACCCCAGGAGACGATCTGCTCGTGCACTATCTTGCGGTTCGTTTCGTTGTCGTCCACGACGAGCACGCGCAGGTTGCGCAGACTGGCACGGCGTGGCAGCTCGTTTTTGGGGACGCTCTCGGGCTGCTTCGTTAGCTTCAGCGTGAACCAGAAGGTGCTTCCCGCTCCTGGTTGGCTGTCCACCCCTACCTCTCCCCCCATCATCTCCACAAGCTGCCTGGAGATGGCCAGGCCCAAACCCGTGCCGCCGTAGCGGCGGGTGGTCGAGGCGTCGGCCTGGGTGAAGGATTCGAACAGGCGCTCCCGTTGCCCTTCGGTCATGCCGATGCCGGTGTCCCTCACCTCGATGCGCACCACGGCCGCCGATTCGTCCTCCTCGAGGGGAATACCCCGCAGGACAACCTCCCCTGCCTCCGTGAACTTCACCGCGTTGCCGAGCAGGTTGACCAGAATCTGCCTTATGCGTCCGGCGTCCCCCCTGAGGGCAGTGGGCACCCCTTGCTCGATCAGGCTCGCGAGCTCCAACCCCTTGGCATGGGCCGCCCCCGCGAAAAGGTCGACCGTCTCCTCGACCACCCCCTGCAGGTCGAGGTCCGTCTCCTCGAGTTCCAGCCTGCCGGCCTCTATCTTGGAGAAGTCGAGGATGTCGTTGATGATCGTGAGCAGGCTCTCCCCCGAGGTGCGCACCGTTTCGGCGTACTCGCGTTGCTCTTCTGTGAGGTCGGTGTCCATCAGGAGCCCCGTCATGCCGACGACGCCGTTCATGGGGGTCCTTATCTCGTGGCTCATGTTCGCCAAGAACTCGCTCTTGGCGCGGCTGGCCGACTCGGCCTCTTCCTTGGCCTGCCGCAGCTCTTGCTCGTCCCGCCTGCGGTCTGTAATGTCGCGGGCGACGAACACGACGCGGTCTTCTTCCATCGGCGAGACGGTGCCAGCGAACCACACCTCCCTGCCGTCGATCGGCAGGCTGTACTCCGTGTCCATAGGCCTCTGTTCCTCCAGGGCCCGCCTGATATGGTCCAGGAACGCATCGGCCTGTTTTTCCGGCATGACCTCCTGGAGCGTCTTGCCGACCAACTCGTCGGATGTCTTGTACAACAGCGAGGGGTTGGTCGGGGCGACCTTCAGGTATCGCCCTTCGGCGTCGAGCACCAGGATGACGTCGTCCATCGCCGAGAACACGGCCCGCAGCTCGGCTTCGGAGGCCCGCAGGGCCTCCTCGGTCCGCCTGCGCTCGGTGACGTCCATCATGGAGCCTACCACCCTCACCGGCTCGCCCCGCGCGTCGCGCACCACGTAGGCCCGGTCCACCACCGTCGCGTAGGTGCCGTCCGCGCAGCGGAAGCGGTACTCATCCGACCACGTATCCCCCCCGTCTCGGAGGACGTCCTCGATGGCCAGGAGAACCCGCCCCCTGTCCTCCGGGTGCACGCGCTCCTCCCACCAGGCGCCGTTCGTCTCTTCTCGCGGGGGGTAGCCGAACATGGTCCCGAACGCGCCGTTCCAGGTCTGCTTGTCGGCCAGGAGGTCGCTGTCCCAGATCGCCTCGTTGGTGGCCCGCGCGACCAGCCGGTAGCGCAACTCGCTCTCCGACAGCTCCCTCTGATTGGCTCTCAGCCTTCGCTCGTACCACCAATACAGGGCTACCAACGCGAGGGCCGCCAGAAAGTTCACGACGTAGATTCCTGCACCGGCGATCGATTCCCACCGCACGGCCGAGTCCTCCAATGTCGCGCCGACGTTCTCTATCACGCCATCGAGCGCTGCGAAGGCCGGGTCCACCCGTTCCTCTTCCAGGGACTGTGCCTCTTCGAGCGCTCCCGCCTCGGCCAAGTCGAACACTTCGTCCACCGCCGCTTCGGCGCTCCTCAACCCCTGACGGATTCGCGCTACGTCCTCGTCTGCCAGGTTGAGCGACTCTAGACGCCCCAGACCCCCTCTGGCTTCGCGACGTTCGTTCGCAAGGGCTTGCTTGGCTTCGGGGCTGACCTCTCCTTCGTCGGGAACCTCGTCCGCTAAGAGGTGCTGTTGGGCCGCGTCCTCTTCGATCCCGACGAGTACGGTCTGCGCCGTGCGGTCTTGTATGGCTTGCTCCTGCAGGGTTTCCATGACCCAGGCGGCAGTTATTGCTATGACGACCGTCAGCACGGGAATGAGCCACCTGGGCAGTTGGGATGAACCCGTGCCTTTCTGCCCATGCCCACTTGGCCGATCGGAACGAGGCGTGTTATCTGCCACTTACGCCGCCCTCCCAAGTCGCTCGGTAGTCCGGTGCCTCACCGAACGCTCTGCCACCATTATTGGTCGAGGAATCCTATATGGTTCGGTATCCACCCGCTTCACAGCGGGGTTGCCTTCGTCGCAGCGCTCAGAAGCGCGCAGGCATCCTTGGATTATCCCACAAAGTACCTTACGAATGGGCAGAGCTGCGAAGACGGGGACTTACCTCTATCCCTCGAACTTCGCGAGCCTGTGGGATATTCGAGGGTGTGCCCACCCGGCAACGCGACCGGCCGTCTCCGCGACCCACCCCCGCCGCCTTTCGAGCGAAGGCTCGTCGGATCTTGCCTCAAGCTCTCGGGGTAGGTCCCCGCAGTCCCCGCCGTCGCCGGCGGGGTAATGCGGGTCGCTGGGGTCTTGCTCCGAAACCCCGGCGCCTCTTCGTGCATTTCGAAGCCGGCGCAGTCCAGGTTGGTGTCTCCCAAGTTGGCACCGCTCACCGAGCCATCCGACTGGCTCTCCGGTTCGGACCTAGGCTCGGTTGCGGAGCATCCGCCGCCCGTGCCGTTGCCTCGATCTGTCTTTGGGCGCAGCTACTCGGCTCTCGGGCCCCCACCCCGCAAGCGGGCGTGTTGGGCCCGCAGACCACTGACGCGGCATTGGGGGCTCGTCCCACTCCGGGTGCCAAGCCCTGCCCGCCTCTGCCCGCCTGTGCGTGGTGCCGCACGCGCTTGTCCAAGACGGCCACCCGTTCATCAGGCCGAGGCGCCTACATAGGCTGCGAGAGGCCCGGTTCATGCTCCGCGAATGCTCCCTCCGACCGATCCGTTCTGCGCGCAGCTCCGCTTGCCTGTCACGTACCCTCGACTTGCGGTGGATGCGGTACCCGTCCTCGGTACCCGTCCTCAATGGTGACCACGCCGCGTACCGCGAGTGCCGCATGTGGCTTTTCGCCGAACCAGTGAGCAAGGGCAAGAGCGGCACCCCCGCCCGTAACCCCGCACGTACCCCTGCTCGTGCGCACCTCGCTCCGGTATTCTGGGGCCTCTTCGGTTGACACCTGCCGTGCGTTCGGGGCGACCTTGGTGTTCCGCGGTGCGGGCGTGCCCCCTGTGGCGCGGGCCGCAGCCTCCCCAAACTCTCCCGTTGCCCGCGCTGCTCTACACGAATTGTCCCTCGCTCGGCCCGCGCGCGTCCTCGACGCCCGCATCCTCTGCGCGGGCCGAGTCGGAGGCACCTCCTGCGGGCTCCGTACGGGAGACCGTTCCGTGCGTGCGGGGCACGGGACCTCGCGGCGAGGTCGAGGCCCGCCTCGGAGGGGCCGCCCTTAACGGCCGGCCTCTTTTTTCTCCCTCAGAAAGGCCCGGTAATCTGCAGTGAAGAAGTGTTCCTCGTCGTTGGCTTTCAGGACGTAGTAGAGGTAGTCCGTCCGGGCGGGGTCCATGGCGGCTTGTAGGGATTGCAGGCTGGGGCTGCAGATCGGGCCCGGCGGGAGGCCCGTGTTCTCGTAGGTGTTGTAGGGGGAGTCCACCCTCAGGTCGGCGTAGGAGAGGCTCTCCTTCGGCCGCTTGAGGGCGTACTGGATGGTGGCGTCGATCTGGAGGGGCATATCCTTGCGGAGCCTGTTGTATATGACCGAGGCGATCACGGGCCGCTCCCCGGCGTTCGCCGATTCCCTCTCTATGAGCGAGGCCACGGTCACGAGCTCGTGCTCGGTCAGGTTCAGCCGTCGTTTGGCCCCCGCTATGTCGAGCCCTTCGGTCTCTGTGAGGTACTGCCCGAGCATCCGGTCGACGACCTGGGGGGCCGTCACCCCCTCCTCGAAGTCGTAGCGCCGTGGGAACAGGTAGCCCTCGGTTGTCTCTATGGCGTCGTTCTCGAGAAAGGCGTAGCCGTAGTCCGTCCGGCGCGCTGCGGACTCGAACTCCCAGGCTGGTATCTCCGTGCCCTCGGCGACCGTCCGGACCGTCTCTTGTAGCGTGAGCCCCTCGGGAAGGGTGACGGAGACGCTCGGCACGGCCCTACCGGCCGTCAGCTTGGAGAGGATGGCGTCGGTGTCCGTGCCGGGGTCGAAGGTGTACCTCCCCGTCTTTATGCTGGTGTCGCTGTTGCCGTCCACGCGGGCCTCCACCTTGAAGATGAGGGCGCTCTGGATCACGCCGGCCCTCTCGAGCTTTTCGGCGACCGTTGAGAGGGTGTCGCCCCTGACGACCTCCACGCCCACGGGACGGCCCTCCGCCTCTTCGACGCCGCCCGCGACGGCCGAGGTGTAGATAAAGTAGACGGCAGCCACGACGCCGGCGAGGAGGAGCACGCCGAGAACGGTCGGGCCCACGTTGGAGCGGCGCTTTCTGCGGCGCCTCTTGCCCTTGGCCGACTGCAGCGCGTCGAGCCTGGCCTCGAGTTCGGCGCGGTCCTCGCCGCCGCCCCTGTCGTAGCGCTTCAGAGGGCCCCCCTCCTTGCCAGGTACTCTTGCAGCATCCCGGCGGCGGCCAGGTGGTCCACCCGGACGCGCTTGCCCTTCTTCTTCGTCCGCACACCTGCTGCGGCGATGCGGGTCGTCAGGCGCTCGTCCCACTCGACAAAGCGCACCTCGGGAAACTCCCGCCGCAACACGGCAAGTGTATCCAAAACCCTGCGCGCCTGCGGCCCGACCTCCCC
Organism: uncultured Rubrobacteraceae bacterium; assembly: GCA_902805985.1. Lineage (GTDB taxonomy): Bacteria > Actinomycetota > Rubrobacteria > Rubrobacterales > Rubrobacteraceae > Rubrobacter_D. Next base: position 5,640 of record CADCUW010000258.1, on the reverse strand, counting down.
GGCGAGCGTCCTGGGCATCCCGACGACGACCTCGCGCACGTCCTCCCTCTCGAAGAGCCGCGCGAGGTACCCCGTAAGCTCCGCGGTCGGGACGACCTCCAGCGGGGTGGCAAGGACCCGGCCCGGGTCCGAGAGGGCCACGCCGGTGCGCACCGTCCCGGGGTCCAGCGCCGCGACGCGGCCGGACGCTTCCAGGGCTACCCCGTACCGGAGAGGGTGCGGCCCAGGATCTCGCGCGCCCGGGCGAGGGCGTCGGGGATCCTCTCGAGGTTGCCGCCGCCGGCCTGGGCCATCGTCGCCCCGCCCCCGCCGCCGCCGCCAAGGACCTCCGAGACCTCCCGCACGATGTCCCCGGCCCGCACCCTCCCGCCCACCTCCGGGTGGAGGTTGGCGACCAGGACCGCCTTGCCGTCGAGGTCCGCCGCGAGGACCACCGCGGCCGGTCCCCCCAGGCGGTTCTTCACGTCGTCGCTTATCTGGCGCAGCCCCTTCACGTCCGCCGCAGCGACCTGCCCCGTCACTATCCTGGCCCCGTCCACCCTCTCGGCGCCCTCGACGAGCGCCCCGACCTCGCCGAGGCCCTGCTCTAGCGCCTCCTTGCGGGCCGCCTCGCGCCCGCGCCGGGCCTCCCGGCGCAGGTTGTCCACGGCGTCGGATACGCCCTCGACGGGGACGCGCAGGGACGCGGCGAGTTCCTCCATCCGCTCGGCCGTCTCCGTGAGGTAGAAGAGCGCCTCGCGGCCGGTCACGACCTCTATCCTGTAGAGGTCGGCGCCGTGCTTTCGGTTGGAGATCACCTTGAAGGCCCCGACCTCGGCGGTACCGCGGACGTGGGTGCCGCCGCAGAGCTCACGGGAGAAGCCGTCCACCTCTACCACGCGCACGAGGTCGCCGTACTTCTCGCCGAAGAGCATCATCGCGCCGAGCTCGCGGGCCTCTTCTAGCGTCGTGGTGAAGTAGCGGACGGGCTGGTTCTCCGTGATCTTGAGCAGGCACTGCTCCTGCACGCGCTGGACCTGCTCTTCGGCGACCTTTCCGCCGTAGCGGTAGTCGAAGCGTAGCCGGTCGGGCCCGACGTAGGAGCCGGCCTGCACGAGGTCCTGCCCGAGCTCGGCCCGCAGCGCCCAGTGGAGGATGTGGGTCGCGGTGTGGTTCGCCTCGATCTGCTGCCGCCTGACCCGGTTTATGGAGGCGGTCACCGCGTCGCCGGCGGCGAAACCGTCACGCTCGACCCTGGCCCGCAGGACCTGGTAGCCGCCCGCCGGCACGACGTCAAAGACCTCGAGCTGGCCGCCGTCGGAGGAGATCCAACCCTCGTCCGCGACCTGCCCGCCGCCGGTGGCGTAGAAGGGGTTCTCCGCGAGAACCACTGAGACCTCGCCCGGGGTCTCAGGCGAGTCCTCCAGGGCGACGATCCTCGTCTCCACCCGCTCTCGCTCGTACCCGACGAACCGGCTCCGGACCTCCTGCCCCCCGAAGGCCGCCACCGCCCTGTCGTAGCCCTGGGTCGCATCCCTGGCGCGCTTGCGCTGGGCGTCCATGGAGGCCTCGTAGCCCGCCTCGTCCAGCGAGACGCCCCTCTCGGCCAGCACCTCCCGCGTGACCTCGACCGGGAAACCGTAGGTGTCGTGCAGCGTGAAGGCCACGTCGCCGGGAAAGTTTCCGCCTTCCAGGCGCGAGAGTTCGGACTCCAGAAGCTCCTTGCCGGACTCGTAGATCTCCACGAACCTGGCGGCCTCGTCCGTGACGATCCGGCTTATATCCTCCCGCGCCTCGCGGAGCTCGGCGTAGAAGTCGCCCATGTAGTCCACCACGGCGAGCGCGACCGCCGCGAGCTGCTCGGGGGGCATGCCGAGGCGCACGTAGGCCTGGAGGGCGGCGCGCCGGATCACACGCCGCAGCACGTACTCGCGGCGCTGGTTGCCGGGCCTGACGCCGTCCGAGATCAAAAACGCGCTGCCGCGCGTGTGGTCGGCCACGATGCGCAGCGCCCGGTCGGTCGCCCCGGAGTCGCCGATGGAGATGCCGGTGAACTCCTCTATCTTCTCGAAGGCGGGCGCGTAGACGTCCGTCTCGTACAAATACAACGCGTTCTGCACCGCGGCGGTCGTCCGCTCCAGGCCCATCCCGGTGTCGACGCCCGTCTGGGCGAGCGGCACGAGCGTCCCGTCCCGGCGCTGCTCGTACTGGTTAAAGACGAGGTTCCAGATCTCCAGAAAGCGAGGGTCGCCCTCGTCGCCGCCGGGTCCGTACCTCGGGTCGGCGAGGGGATCGCCGGAGCCGTGCTCCTCACCGTAGTCGTAGTAGATCTCCGAGCACGGGCCGCACGGGCCGGACTCGCCCGGGGGCCCCCACCAGTTCTCGCTCTTCGGGAGGCCGAAGATCTTCTCCTCCGGCACGCCGACGGCCTTCCAGAACTCCCTGGCCTCAACGTCCTCCGGGGCGTCCTCATCGCCCTCGAAGATCGTGATCCAGAGCCTCTCCGGGGACAGCCCGAGCTCGGCGGTCAGGAACTCCCAGGCGTACTCGACGGCCTCCTTCTTGAAGTAGTCGCCGAAGGAGAAGTTGCCCATCATCTCGAAGAAGGTCAGGTGACTTTGATCTCCGACCTCCTCGATGTCCTGGGTGCGGAAGCACTTCTGGGCGCTCACCGCGCGGGGGGAGGGCGGTCTGTCCTCGCCGGTGAAGTACGTGATGAACTGCTGCATGCCGGCCGTCGTGAGGAGGACCGTCGGGTCGTTGTGGGGGATCAGGGACGAGCTCGGGTAGAACCTGTGGCCCCGCGCGCCGAAAAAGTCGAGGAACCGGCGACGGATCTCACTGCTCTGCATGGGCCCCATCCGGAATCGTCGTGGTCGTATGCTGGTGTCCGTTCTCCATCTCGGTGAGCTCGGCGCGCAGGTCCTGCAAGGCCCGCCGCAAGAGGCGCGAGACGTGCATCTGGCTCACGCCGATGCGGTCGGCGATCTCCGTCTGCGTCTTGCCCTCGTTGAAGCGGAGCTTGAGGATCTGCTGCTGCTGCTCCCTGAGCCCGTCTACGGCCCTCTGAAGCAGTATCTTGTCCTCCAACCCGTCTATGAGCGACTCGCCATCCGCCTGAAGATCCATAATCGTATCGCCCTCACGCTCGTCGGGGCTCACGGGGGCGTCGAGGCTCGCGGTGTTGTAGGCCCGCCCGAGGGTCAGCGCCTCGGCGACGCTCTCCTCGTCTGCCTCCAGCACCGTGGACAGCTCCCGGATCGTGGGTGAGCGGCCGTTCTTGACCGTCTGGTCGCGAATGGCCTCCTTGGCCGACTGGCGCAGCTCCTGCAGGCCGCGGGGTACGCGCATCGCCCAGCCCTTGTCCCTGAAGTAGCGCTTGATCTCCCCGAGGATGTTCGGCGTGGCGTAGGTCGAGAACTCTATCCTCCGGTCCACGTCGAAGCGGTCGACCGCCTTGATGAGCCCCACGGAGGCGACCTGCACGAGGTCGTCCACGGGCTCCCCGCGACCGGCGAACTTGCGGGCCAGAAACTCGGCGAGGGGTAGCTGCTCCTGGATCACCTTCTCCCGCGCCGCCTGATCGCCCATCTTGTGATACCGCGTCAATAGACGCCTGGTCCGCGCCTTGTCCGGCCGCCTGTATCTCCGGCTCAAGAGACCAGCTCTACTACCGTGCGCCACCGACTCTCTCCGTCCCCTTCGGCCTCCTCGACCTCGGCCACCACCCCGTCCTCGGCGAGGGCGAAGCGAAAGCGGGTCGGGGCATCGTCCGCGTGGAAGTCTTCGAGCAGGGAGACCGCCTCGTCGAGCCCTCCCACGCCGATCTTCGCCCGGGCGGCCATGCCCGCCATCACGAGCCCCACGCACGAGCGCAACCCGCCGTGCGGCGGCAGGGTCAGGTATGCGTACTGCTGGTCACCTTCGGGGGTCAAACGTCTTCCTCCCTCATTGTCGGATGCATGCTCTAGTTAGATTTCGCGGGTCTCGGGCGGCGCGGGCGTCGCCTCCGCGGCGGGCGCCGGTGTCTCGACCGGCTCCTCCGGTTCGAGGCGGGCGGCCTGACCGGAGTGGGCTCTATCGTGACGTTCCAGCTCGCGCAGGATCTCCTCCCTGCGCGACGAGGACGCCTCGCGGGCCGCCGAGACCGCGCTCTCGTAGCGGCGGCGGACGTTCGTCGGCAGGTCGCGGGCCGTCTTGGGGAGGTTCTTGCGGGCCTCCTCGCTCGTGGCGTAGATCGTGCCCGCCACGCCCAGGATCACGCCCGCTGCCACCTTGCCCCAGGTGTTCATTCGGCCTCCTCCCCAGCGGGGTTACCCTCGTGCCGCTTCTCCCCGGCCAGGAAGGTGCTGATGCCCCGGGAGAGGCCGGCCGTCGCCGAGGAGACCTTGATCACGCCTCCGCGCACCCCGCGGGTTATGACGGTCGTGGTCTGGTCTAGCTCGTCGGTCATGCCGGCCACATCACCGACGGCCTCGTCGAGCTGGGAGAGCTGGCTGTTGATGTTGTCGACGGTGGTGTGGGTCTTGCCGATCAGGGGCACCACCTGCTCTGAGACATCCTTTATGGACTTCTCCGTGGTGGAGAAGATCCTGGCCAGCCGCAAAAACGCCCACGCGAGCAGAAAGAACGCCACGGCGACCCCGGCGTAAAGCAAGCCCTTCATCAGTTCTACGAAAAGGTCCAAAACCCGTTCTCTCCTCTATCGAAACGGCCCGCGAACCCGCATTATAACCGGGACGGCCCCCGACACACGGCCCTATTCCCCGCCGCGCCGCACGACCCCGCCGGCCACGACCCTCTCTCCGTCTTCCGTGTAGAAGACCGCGGACTGGCCCGCGGCCACGCCCATCACGGGCTCCTCTAGCTGGGCCACCCAGCCCTCCCCGTCCAATTCAACCCGGCACGGCACGGGACCTGCGTTGTACCGGACCTGCACGGCGCGGGCCTCCTCCATCGGCAGGAAGCGGTTGAGGTCGCCGACCCGGACCTCCCGCACCTCGAGATCCCTGCGACGTCCCACCACTACCTGCTTGCTCTCGGGGCGGACCTCGGTCACGTAGAGAGGGGTCGGGGCGGAGACGCCGATGCCGCGCCGCTGGCCGACGGTGAAGTCCACGACGCCAGCGTGGCGACCGAGCACGACGCCCTTCGGGTCTACCACGTCACCGGCCTCGGCGGAGACGGTCTTGCGGACGAACCGGCGGTAGTCGCCGTCCGGGATAAAGCAGATGTCCTGGCTCTCGGGCGTGTAGGCGACGGCGAGGCCGCGGTCCTCGGCGATGGCCCGCACCTCCGTCTTGCGATACTCGCCGAGCGGGAAGACGGCCCGCGCCAGGAGCTCCTTCGGGATGGGCCACAGGACGTAGGTCTGGTCCTTGCTCTCGTCGACGGGCCGCGCCAGGCTCGGGCCCTCCCCCACCCTGGCGTAGTGCCCGGTGGCCACCCCCCGGAAGCCGAGCTCGTCGGCGAGGAACGCCGCCGCGTGAAACTTGACGTGGGCGTTGCAGCTCACGCAGGGGTTCGGGGTGCGACCCTTCTCGTAGGACCCGACGAAGTCCCTCATCACCCGCTTGTCGAAGAGCTCCTTGAGGTTCAGCGTGAAGTGCGGCAGGCCCATCCTGTGCGCCGTGTCCCTGGCGAACAGCACGGTGTCGGGCG
>CADCUW010000257.1 GCA_902805985.1 uncultured Rubrobacteraceae bacterium | reverse complement strand
GCCGGGGCGCAGGGCGAGCACAAGCTCGCGCGCGGCTTCCTCCCCACGCTCACCTACAGCGCCCACGACCTCAGGCACCCGGCCTTCAGGCGGGCCATCGGCCGGTTCGTCGAAGAAGAGAAGGAGTACCTCGACCACGCCGTCGAAGAGTACTCCCGGCACGACCCGTACAGAGGCTGACGTAGCGTCGCGAAGGCCGGGGCGCTCCCGCCGGCGATTACGGGATCTCGTCCAGCGGCAACGTCAGACCGGGGGCCCTTCGCACAGCGTCGTCCCGGGCGTCCGGCACCGCGGCTGGCAGGACGCGCTCTCCTTCGCCGGCCACGGCTCGGGCCGTCTCCGGGTTCGGCTCGGATGGGTCCTTCCGCTCTATCTGCTAGATTGATGTCGTGTTTACGCGGATGGACAACACGAGCGTTTACCTTTGCGGTGTCCGGCGGGGCGCGTTCGGGGGTGTGCGGTGACGGGGTTTGGGCAGGAGAACGCGGTGGGGGGGGACCACGTAAGGCTGCTCAGCCTCGTGGATGTCTTCGAGCCGCTCTCGTGGGAAGAGATCGAGAAGATCAACTGGCAGAACCTCAACACCAAGGTCGGGGCCGGCGAGGTCTTCTACACGCCGATGGACCTCTCGGAGACGCTCTTCGTGCTCCAGAGCGGGCGGGTCCGCATCTACCGGGCCCTGCCCGAGGGTAGGGAGCTCACGCTCGCCGTCTTCGAGAGCGGGACCGTCTTCGGGGAGATGGCGCTCACCGGCCAGCGGCTGCGCGCCTCCTACGCTCAGGCCATGGAGGAATCCGAGATAAGCGCGATGTGCCGTGCCGACGTCGAGCGCCTCGTGCTTGACAAACCGGCCGTGGGGCTGCAGCTCGTGCACCTCTTGAGCGAGCGGCTGGCCTCATACGAAGCTCGCATGGAGGGCCTCGGCCTCAAGGAGGTGCCGGCCCGGCTGGCGGGCTTGATCCTGGAGCTCGTCGAGACCCAGGGCATCAGGACCAGCGACGGGTACAAGATACCCACCCGCTACACCCACCAGCACCTCGGCACCATGATCGGGGC
>CADCUW010000256.1 GCA_902805985.1 uncultured Rubrobacteraceae bacterium | reverse complement strand
GCGGCAGCGAGGACTTCTCGCGCCTCGTCGAGTACAGGGACGACTTCCAGCCCGGCGCCCGGCGCTACGACGTCGGCGAGCGGAGCAACTTCGTCCTGCTGCCCATGGCCGCGAGCGCCCTGCGCCGCATCCTCGGCTGGGGCGTCGCGAACGTCTCGGAGACCATCGGCGGGCTGACGGACCTCGTCGAGACGGAGGCCGGTGCCCGCGGCATCGAGGCCATACCCGGAGGGCGCAGGGCGCGGCACATGATCGGGCTAAAACTCGGCCCCGAAGCCCCCGACGACCTCGCCGCCCGGCTCGCCGCCGAGGGCGTCTTCGTCAGCGTGCGCGGCGAGAGCGTGCGCATCTCCCCGCACCTCTACAACACCGAAGAGGACGTCGGACGGCTGTTCGCCGGGCTCGAGAAGGCGTTGAGGCACTAGATTCTAGGAATGATGGCGGAGCCTCGGGCGTAGCGAGAGAGCGTGCGTAAGGCCGGGCGGAGGGAAGAGGATCGACCGTCCGCCACGAGCCTGCTCCCCCTAGAACCTCAAAACCCTTCCACCCGACGGCAGGCGTCCCCCGAGCAGTTTTTGAGAGCCTGGAGGTCCTCCTCCATCGTCTGCGGAACGGCTTTCGGGCGGTTCACCAGCTGGTAGGGGTCTCTGGACAGGTCGTAGTACTCCCGATCGCCGCTATCGTACTCGACGTAGACCTCGTCCTCGCGGCGTACGCCGGAGTAGCCGGGCCTCTCGTAGTAGGTGCCTTTTGCGCCCTCGATCAGGACAGACGAACGCCACGCCTCCGGCGCCGCGCCGTCGAGGAACGGCGCGAAGCTCTCCCCGTCCATCCACCCGGGGGCCGGGAGACCGGCCAGGTCGAGGACGGTCGGGGCGATGTCCGTGTTCGTCACGAGGTCGTCGAACGACCTGCCGCCGGGCACCCCCGGCCCCCTCACCGCGAGCGGAACCTCGTGCGCCTCCGTGTAGGGGGTCCACTTGGCGCCCCTGATGCGGTGCAGACCCATGTGGAAGCCGTTGTCCGAGGTAAAGATGACGTAGGTGTCGTCCCGCCGCTCCGTGCGCGAGAGGGCGGACATCACGCTCCGGCTCAGGTCCTCCAGGGTGAGCGCGCTCCGCATCCGCGCGGCCTGCAAGCGGTCGTACCGGGCGATCTCCTCCGGCCGCAGGGCGCTTTTCTCTGCCACCCAGTCCGGCTTGTCCGAGACGTCGGTCTCGTTGAATGAAGGCGGCCTCGGGGCCTGGGCGTGCGGGTAGGCGTCCCGGTGGCGCTCCGGCACTTGGAGCGGCGCGTGGGTGTCCCAGGCGGAGATCTGCATAAAGAATGGCCGCGACGACCCCTGGCGGTTCTCTATAAACCGGACGGCCTCCCCGGAGAGCCAGTCGGTGTAGTGGCCTTCGGGGCTTACCACAACCCCTTCCCTGTTGACGGTGCGCTCGTTCAGGTAGGCCTGCCAGATGTCCCAACCCGGCGGCACGTGCCCTTCCCACCCCCCTGCGTCCTCGTAACCGTTGAGGTACTTGCCGCCAAACCAGGTCTCGTAGCCGCCGTCTTGCAGGAGCGTGGCGAGGGTCTCGTCTTCGAGGCCGCTCTGGCGGAAGAACCTCGCGCCCCCGCCCGGCTCCTCGTTGAGGTTGTTCACCAGGCCCGTGTTGTGGGTGTACTGGCCGCGGAAGATGGAGGCCCTCGACGGGCAACACAGCGAGGTAGTGGCCAGGGCGTTGGTGAAGCTGGTTCCCTCGGGCCTCCAGGCCGTATCGAGCGTCGAGCGGGAGAAGACGGACCGGTCCAGGTCGTCGGCGAGGATCAGGATCACGTTCGGCCCGCCCTCGGGCGCGGCCGTGCCGGTCCTGGGCATCTTCCCGCCCCCGGCGTCCGGTTTGTCGGCCCGCGCCGTCTCCATCTCCGGTCCGCAAGCAAGCGGAGAGGCGAAGATCAGTACAAACCCGAGCAGGAGTACCGCGAAGCCACCGCGAATTGGCGAGAGCCGATCCAAGACACGTTTAGCCTAGCACGCGGCGGTGCGACCGTCCTGGTGTGGCCTACCCTTCTGTGGTGACGCGCTCGATGCTGGACCACGGGAGAAACTCGTACCCCCCGGGGTCGCCGCTCGGGTCCCGGACGTCGAGCAGGAGCCCCCTCCCGTCGGCCTCGCAGACGAGCCCCCGCAGATCGTTGCCCGTCCGGGCGGAGACGGAGACCAGGCTCCCGCGTTCGAAAAACCCGTCCAGCCGCGGCGCGTCTCCGCGCAAGCCCCCCGTGCCTTCGTCCTCCAAAACGCCTCCTACCCTTCGTGTCGTCCGGCACCAGGTACTGTAACCCGTCCCGGCCGCGCGGGGCGGACGAACCGTTCAGAAGGATGACCGGGATCATCCATCCGGATGAGGCAAAGCGCGTCCGCGTCGGGTAACATGCGTGCGTTATCGGTATGAAGAGAGGTCCGCGCGCCACCGTGCTCGCCGGACGAGAGAGGAGTTGGGGATGAGGAAGACAGGCTTTCTGGTCGCGGCGATGCTGACGGCGTTGCTCACGCTATCCGGTGTGGCATTCGCCAAGGAGATACTGGGCACGCCGAAGAACGACAGGATCGCGGGCACCGCAAGGGGCGACGTCGTCTCGGCGCGCGGCGGCAACGACACCGTGGTCGGCCGGGGCGGCGACGACGAGATCTACGGCCAGCCCGCCGGGGACTCGCTCTCGGGCTCCGAGGGCGACGACGACGTCTACGGCGGCTCCGGCGACGACGACCTGCGCGGCGGCGACGGCCAGGACGACGTCTACGGTGGCGACGGCGCCGACAACCTGAACGGCGGCGACGGCATCGACGAGCTCTCCGGCGGCAACAACAACGACACCATCGACGCCGTCGGTGGCGGACGGGACCTCGTCAACTGCGGCCTCGGTAACGACGACCAGGTCATAGCCGACGAGCTGGACGGAGTCCAGGGCGACTGCGAGAGGGTCACCAGAAGGTAGCCGACCACCCCAACGCGTTACGGACCGGGGGCCTTCGGGCCCCCGGTCTCTTCTCTGCCTCCGGCGGCGGTTTGCGAAAGGAACGGTCTCCTACAGAGGAGGCCCACGCGAGAGCCGGCCGCGTTCCTGTCCGGGTCCGGCCGCTGGTGGCTAGGAGTTCCGTCCTCCCGGGAGGCCGCCCCGGCGCCCTATAAGCTCTTCTATCGGCACCGCGTCCGTGAGTCCCGAGCCCGGGTCTATGACGGCGTACTGCGCTCCGGCCTCCCTGGCGACGAGGGCGTGGCGGACGAGGCCTTCGGCGTCTTCTATGGTGCCGAGCCGGTCCGGCAGGCCGAGGTGCGCGGCCCTCTCCCTGAAGGCGCGCGCCCCCTCGGGGGAGCCGAAGAGCGCCGTGACGAGGACCTCGCCCTCGTCCACCTCGACGGTGATGAGGGGCGCCTCTCCCCCCTCGTCGGAGATAACGTAGAGGGGGTACGGGATCTCCCCAACCCTTCCGGCTGCCTCGCGCGCCACGTCCTGGGCGTGGAAGAGACCGGCGCCGCCCCCGGAGACGACGAGCACGTAGTCAGCCCCGCCCAGGGCGAAGTCTTCGACGGCATCCCAGTCGGAGAGTTCCCGCGGGTCGGTTCCGGCCAGGGCCGCCATCCCGTGCTCTGCCGCCCCGGCGGAGAACTCGCCGGCGAGCTCCCTGTCGGAGAAGAGAACCGCCACCCCGGCCCTCTCGCCGCCCACCTCCGTCTCCTGCACGGCGTCCCGCCCTTCACGATCCACCAGCTTGAAGAGCGGCGGGCGCGGGAGGTCTTCGAGGGCCAGCGTCTCAGCCATGCTCGGCCTCGCGGGTGACGAGGTCTGCCGCGGCACCCCGCGGGAAGAAGGCCGCGGCGGCCACGCTCGCGACGCCGAAGACCAGCAGGACCCAGAAGGCCGGGGAGAGCGCGGCGGAGAGGGCCCCGGCGAGCTCCTGGTAGGCGGCTTCCGGGACGCGGGCGCGGACGGCCGGCTGCAGGATGGCGTTCGGGTCCGAGAGCAGGCGCGCGAGCGCAGCGTCCCCCTCGGAGACCCGCCCGACGGCGGCCCGGTAGCGCTCGCCGAGGGAGGCGTTGAGCAACGCGCCCATCACGGCGACGCCCAAAGATCCACCCACGGTCCGGAAGAACACGACGGAGGAGGTAGCCACCCCGCGCCGCCGCCAGGGCACGGCGTTCTGGACGCTCACGAGGTAGCTCGTGCTGGAGAAGCCGAGGCCGAGGCCTATGACGACCACAGCGACGACCACGTAAGCAAGCGAGGTCCCCCGGTCCATCGGGACGCACAGGGCCGAGCCTGCGGCCACCAGGACGGACCCGAGCAGCAGGGTCGTGCGGTAGCCGGTCCTCAAAAGCATCCTCCCCCCGACGAACGAGCCAACCGGCCAGCCTATGGAGAGGGAGGCGACGACGGTGCCGGCCGTGAGGGCCGTGCCGCCAAGAGAGCCCTGCACGAAGAGCGGCACGTAGACGGAGACCCCGAGCAGGACGCCGCCAAGCGCCAGGTTCCCGAGGGCAGAGATGGAGATAATGCGGTCCCTGAACATGTCGGGGGGTATGATCGGGTCCTCCGCCCGCCCCTCGACGAAGACGAAGAGCGCGAGCATGACGACGCCGCCGCCAAAGAGCGCGACGCCCGTGGCCGTTATCCTCGGTTCGCCTAGCAGGGCGAGCAGGACGGCGACGAGGCCGCCGGTGAGCAGCGCGGTGCCGAGGTAGTCAACCTTCCGGCGGCGACGCTCGAAGGACTCGGTCAAGGTCAGGGCCAGGAGGACGGCGGCGGCGAGGCCGAAGGGGATGTTCAGGTAGAAGACCCAGCGCCAGGAGACGAGGTCCGTCAGCAGGCCGCCCACGGCGGGGCCGGCGATCGCGGAGATCCCCCACACGGCCCCGAAGAGCCCCTGGATGCGGGCCCGCGCCTCGAGCTCGAAGATGTCGCCGACGATCGTGATGGCGACCGGCTGCACAGCCCCCGCCCCGAGCCCCTGCAGGGTCCTGAATGCTATGAGCGCCGCCATGCTCTGCGAGGCCCCGGCGAGCACGCTCCCGAGCAAAAAGAGGAAGATGCCGGCGAGGTAGACGGGCTTACGCCCGTAGGTGTCGGAGAGCTTGCCGAAGACGGGACCTGTCACGGTCGCCGCCAGCAGGTACGAGGCGAAAGCCCACGGGTAGAGCGGGAGCCCGCCGAGCTCGCCGATGATCGTCGGCATCGCGGTCCCGACGACCGTGGCGTCCAACGCCGCCAAAAACGTCCCGATCAGGGTCGCGAGAACCACGAGCGTCTTGCGTCGTCGGCTCAAGCCCAACGCTAGAGGTTCTCTGTTCCGGGGATCACGAGGGGAGAATCATAGCCCGCGCCGGGGCGGCCGGTCGGCGCGCCCGTTAGCGTATGAGCGACCGGGGTTTGACCACCTGGCGGACGGTCGAGATGAGCTCCTCGTCGGAGAAGGGCTTGCGCAGGACGCGGACCGAGCCGTGCGTCCGCTCGGCGAGCGCTTTGGCCCCCGGGTCCTTTTTGGCGACCATGAGCACCACGGGTATCTTGGCGGTCTTGGGCATCGCCTTGAGGCAGTGGCAAGCCTCGACCCCGCCGACCTGGGGCATCGAGACATCCATCACGATGAGGTCGACCCTGCGGCCGAGCGCCTCCTGCAAGGCCCTCTGGCCGTCGGTCGCGACCACGACCCGAAACCCCTCTTGCGTCAGGACCTCCGTAGCGGAGTCCAGCAGGACGGGATCGTCGTCGGCGAGCATTATGGTTGGTTTGCCTCTCTCCACGGCGAATTATTTTACACCCAAACGCGCGCGCGTATAGGCGACGGGGAGAAAAAGACCCGGCGCAGGCCCGGCGCGCCCGCGAGGGCTCGCACGTCCGGGGTAAAGCGTTCACGCTCGGGACCCTCCCATCGCCCCAACGACCGCGGGGGGCGGGGGGCGCCTGCTAAAATACGTCGTGAACTCACTTGAAACGTAAGACCGAAAGCTAGCAGCCAGAAGAGGTGGGCGTGACGGAGCAGAGATATTTCCGCAAAGGCTTCAAGATGCGGGACGAGGTGCAGCACCTGCTGGACCGCGACTACCGCTCCGAGGCCGTCGACCGCGTGCGGGAGAACGGCAACGTGCTCTCCGTGGACGGGCTGACGATCCGGCTGGCCGACGAGT
>CADCUW010000255.1 GCA_902805985.1 uncultured Rubrobacteraceae bacterium | reverse complement strand
TACGTGGAGGCCGCCGCGGATCGGGAGGTCCTTTATCTCGCAGAGGTAGCCGTCGAACTCGCCGGTCCTCAAGCCCCGGATGATCTGGATCCGGTCGAGCGTCTCTATGTTGGCGTGCATGTAGCGCGCCTTGACGTTGTGCTCCAGGAGGTAGTCCGTCAGATCCTCGGACATCTTTATGGTGAGCGTGGTGATGAGCACGCGCTCGCCATGCTCGACGCGCACCGCCACCTCGTTGAGTAGGTCGTCGATCTGGTTCTTCGTCGGCCGGACCTCCACTTCCGGGTCCACGAGGCCGGTCGGGCGGATGATCTGCTCCACTATCTGCCCGGAGTTCTCCAGCTCGTACGGCCCCGGCGTCGCGGACACGAAGACCATCTGCTCGGTCTTGAGCAGGAACTCCTCGAAGGTGAGCGGCCTGTTGTCCAGCGCGGACGGCAGGCGGAACCCGAAGTCCACGAGCGTGGTCTTGCGGCTCCGGTCGCCCTTGTACATGCCCCGGATCTGGGGCAGCGTTATGTGCGACTCGTCCACGAACGTGACGTAGTCGTCGGGGAAGTAGTCGAGCAGCGTGTACGGGGTCGAGCCGGGCGGCCTTCCGTCCATGTGGCGGGAGTAGTTCTCGATGCCGCTCGTGAAGCCGAGCTCGCGCATCATCTCGAGGTCGTACTGGGTGCGCTGCTTGAGCCGGTACGCCTCCAGTACCTTGCCCTCGCCTTCGAGCTCGGCGACGCGCTCCTCGGCCTCGATCTCGATGTTCTTGATCGCCGTCGCCATCCTGTCCTCGCCCGTGACGAAGTGGGTCGCCGGGTAGACCGTCATGACGTCGAGTTCGCGCAGAACCTCGCCGGTGAGGGGATCTGCCTCGATCATCCTCTCCACCTCGTCCCCGAAGAAGCTTACCCGGTAGATCGTGTCCTGGTATGCCGGGTGGACCTCCAGGGCGTCGCCCCGTACACGGAAGGTGCCGCGGTTGAGCTGGAAGTCGTTTCTCGTGTACTGGATCTTGACGAGGTCCCGCAGGATGTGGTCCACGTCGTAGAAGCCGCCCTTCTCCAGCAGCACCATCTTGTTCCGGTACTCCTCCGGGCTTCCGAGCCCGTAGATCGCCGAGACGCTGGCGACGACGATGACGTCCCTGCGGGTGAACAGGCTGCTCGTGGTCGAGTGCCTGAGCCGGTCGATGTCCTCGTTGATCTGGGCGTCCTTCTCGATGAAGGTGTCCGTGCGCGGGACGTAGGCCTCGGGCTGGTAGTAGTCATAGTACGAGACGAAGTACTCGACGGCGTTGTTCGGGAAGAAGTCCGCGAACTCGCTGGCCAGCTGGGCCGCGAGCGTCTTGTTGTGCGCGATAACGAGCGAGGGACGTCCGACCTTCTCGATGACCCGGGCCATCGTGTGCGTCTTGCCCGAGCCCGTGACGCCGAGCAGCGTCTGCGCCTCGAGCCCCGCGTCCAGGCCGGCGGAGAGCTTCTCTATGGCCTGCGGCTGGTCGCCGGTCGGCCGGTACTCGCTGTTTACCTGGAAATTCGTCCGGGTCTCGATGAGAAAGTCCTCCCTAAGAACGGCCTGACGGGTCGGAAAGGCCCACTCTACCGGCCCACGCCCACCATGAGATTATACGGCAGGACCTGCGTTTTTCTCCCCGTTTTTTGGGTCGAACCAGGCCTTTCTACTGGCCGCCCCCGGCCGCCTTCTTGGCGTCCTGCCCTACCTGCTCGGCCTGCTTCTTCGCGTCCTTGGCGCCGCCTTCGACCCGCTTCTGGACCTGGCTGGCCCCTTCCTCCAGCTTCTTCTGGCCCTTCTGCAGCTCGTCGTTGACCCGCTGCTTGCCCTTCTCTACCTGCTTGTCCACTTCCTCGCGTGCCCGGTCCTCGATCGCCTGCCCGCACGCCACCGCGCCGGACATCGGGACCAGGGCGACCATCAACATAACCGCCAGTCTTCTTCTCATGACTCTCCTCTCCGAAGGCCCGTCCGTCATGCTGACGTTACCACCGGGCGCCAACGACGCAACTTATGGACCGATCTCGGGGTTAGGATGGCGAGGTTCCTCCCTGCCCGCCTCGCCCGCAAAATCGGGGTCGTCTCCACGGCTCTGACGGGCACACCAACGGGTTCGTCATCGCCCGACCAACCCTGAGGACACCCACAACGGTCCCCCGCATCGGTTGGGTACGCCCAGCTCCTTCCGCTTCTCCTCGAAGGCCCGGCCGGTCGCCTCCGGCGTAGGCCCGGCCTCTTCACGGGTGATCTGGCCCCCACCCATGCGCACCTCCTCCCCGACCTTCGCCACCACCTCGTCGCGCCCGCTCAGGACGAGGACCTCGCCGCCCTCCCTGCGCAGGGAGTAGCCGTGGGGCCACACGACTACCCCGCCGGGTACCATGTAGATGCAGCGGTCCCTCACGACCAGCCTCCCGCCGCCGAGCGCGGTCATGAAGTCGTCCGTGGGCCCCGCTTGGGGGAAGAAGAGCCCGGCCTCCCTCTGGGGCGATACCGCGGGCGGATCGTAGGCGGTCCGTTTGTCAGGCGGTGAACCGGTAGTGGGCTCGTGCGTTTCCGTCGCCCCGGTGCTCACCGTCGCCGCTGGGGGATCCGCCCGGTCGGGAGGGGCCTCACTCGTACCTGAGGCGCAGCCGGCTACCGATAAGGCGAGGACCGTTACCCACGCAGTGACCCGGAAACGCCTCATCTCCCGGCCATCCTAAGCAATTCCTACGATGCTCGTAGAAGGGCTCTGATCAAGAGTCCGACCCCACATGCTTCCCACGGGCGCTTGTCGGACTATGCATCCCAGCCCGTGTGGCGGGGTATGTTTAGTCGGTGTTCTGACGCAGGTCTTCTCCGTAGAGGTCCTCGTATTTCTGCCTGGCTTCGAGGGAGCGTTCGACGTACTGCCTCGTCTCTTTGAAGGGGATGTCTTTCGCTATATCGAAGCCTTCGTCGGAGCTCCAGGCGTCCACCGTGCCCTCCCCCGAGTTGTACGCCGCGAGCATCAGCCTTTCGTCGCCCCTGTACCGCTCGTCGAGGTAGGAGAGGTACCACGTGCCCAGCCTGATGTTCGTGCGCGGCTCCCTGAAGTCGCCCTCTATGCCGCTGCGCTGCTGGACGAACTCGGCCGTCTCCGGGAGCATCTGCATGAGGCCGTAGGCCTCCTGCGAGGACTCGGCGTCCGGCCTGAAGCGGCTCTCGGCGTGGATCACACCCGCCACGAACGCGGGCTCGAGCCCGTTCTCGCGGCTTGCCTGCCGGATGGTGTCCTCGTAGCGCAAGGGGTAGATGGCTTTCCGCACCGTCTCGGGGGCGCCGAGCGCGAAGGGCAGCGCGGCGAGGCCCAAGAGTAAGGCCAGCAACGCGAGCAGCCCGCGTCGGCGGCGGGTGCGCGACCTGCCGTACCTATGCTCCTTCTTCGTCACCGCCTTCAGAGCTCTTCTCCCCCGATATCCTCGCCCAGAATTCCTCGGCCTTCTCCTTGAGTCTATCCAGGTCTCCGTCGTTTTCTACCACGACGTCAGCCCGGTTGGCCTTCTCCTCCGGCGGCAACTGCCGCGCCTCTATCGCCCGGAGCGTCGCCCCGTCCACGCCCCGCTCCGAGGCCCAGGCCCTCTGCCGCTCCTCCGGCACGACTACGGCCACGGTGTGGTCGAAGTCCTCTCCCCGACCCGCCTCGAACAGGAGCGGTATCTCGACCACGAACACCTCGCAGCAACAGAAGCTAATGAGCCTGTCCGTCTCGTCGTGCACCAGGGGATGGAGGATGTCCTCGAGCTCCGTGAGCTTCTCGGGGTCGCCGAAGACGACGCGCCCGAGCGCCTTGCGGTCGACCCCCTCCTCGCCAAGCACCTCCTCGCCGAAGCGCTCGCCTATCTCGTCGATGGCCTCCCTGTCCCACCGGAGCAGGTCGTGGACGATCCTGTCCGCCGAGGCCGTGTGGGCGCCGAGGTCTCCGAGCATCCCGACGAAGGCGCTCTTGCCCGACGCGAAAGGGCCGGTGACCGCGATGGTCACCGGCCCTTCCGGTACGGGGCCGCTGTGTTGCGGGCGCCCGATTACTTCTCTTCGAGGTCCAGGTCGGAGAGGGAGTCGAAGGCGCCGGTGCGCAGGCCGCTGCCCTCGGAGGCGCCCCGGCTCCTGTCGGAACCGCGGTCGGCCCGGTCCTCGCGGCGCGGGGGACGGTCGTCCCGCTGGCGCGGCGGGCGCTCGGCCCGCTCTTCCCTCTCCTCACGCTTCGGGCGCAGGGAGAGCGAGAGGCGGCGGCGCTTCGCATCGACGTCGATGATGCGGGCGTCCACCTCATCACCCGAGCGAACGATCTCGTCCGGCGTCTCGACGTGGTGCTCGGCGAGCTCGGAGATGTGGATCAGACCCTCCACACCCTCGGCCACCTCGACGAAGGCGCCGAAAGAGACCAGCTTGGTGACGCGGCCCTGGATCTGCTCGCCGACGTTGACCTGCTCGACGATCTCCTGCCACGGGTCCTTGCGCGTCTGCTTGAGGCCGAGCGAGATCCTCTCGCGGTCCCTGTCCACCTCGAGAACCTTGACCTCGACCTCCTCGCCGACCTCGACGACCTCGGACGGGTGGTCTACGTGCTGCCACGAGAGTTCGCTTATGTGGATCAGGCCGTCGATGCCCTCGAGGTCCACGAACGCGCCGAAGTCCACGAGGTTCGAGACGGTGCCCTTGATGATCTGGCCCTCTTCAAGAGAGGTGAGGATCTTCTCTCGCTCTTCCTTGCGCTCCTCCTCGAGCACGGCGCGCCGGGAGAGCACCACGTTGTTGCGCGAGCGGTTGAGCTCGATGACCTTGCACTCGAGCTTCTGCCCGAGGAACGACTCGAGGTTCCTGACGCGCCGGATGTCCACGAGGCTCGCCGGCAGGAAGCCCCGCAGGCCGATGTCCAGAATAAGGCCGCCCTTGACGACCTCGATGACCGGGCCCTCGACGGTCCGCTGCTCGTTGTAGGACTCCTCTATCCGGTTCCACGCCCGCTCGAAGGCGGCGCGCTTGGCGGAGAGGATGAGCCTGCCGTCGGCGTCCTCTTTCTGGAGGACGAGCGCTTCGAGGCGCTGGCCGAGGTCCACAACGTCGTGCGGGTCGGCACCCTTGCGGATGGTCAGCTCGTTGGAGGGCACGAGGCCCTCGGACTTGTAGCCTATGTCGACAAGAACCTCGTCCCGGTCGATGCGGACGACCTCGCCCTCGACTATGTCGCCGTCCTTGAAGTCTATGAGGACGCTCTCGTCGACGGGAATGACCTCTCCGTTCTCCTCACGGAAAAAGTCCTTCATCGTCAACTCGCGGGTGGTCTTTTCGGTGGTGTCAGTCATCTAACCGGTTGCTTCCTTTTGCCTAGTTTGCCGAACAGGGATTATAACAAGAACCGTTACCGGATCGTTGCGAAATCTTCTCTAGTTTACCTCATTCACCGCCAGAGGTCGCACCCGACCCCACCGCTGCCCGACCTTGGCCTCGACCTCAAGCGGCGGGTGCAGGTCGTAGGCGGCGACCATCCGGTCGATGGCGAGGGCGGCGACCATCTCCTCCTGCCCCCGGTCCACGTCGAAGACCAGCTCGTCGTGGACCTGCATGATCATCTCCGCGCCGAAAGACGCGAGCCGCGCCTGAAGGTCTACCATGGCAACCTTGATGATGTCGGCGGCCGTCCCCTGGACCTTCGCGTTGAAGGCGAGCCTCTCCCCAAGCTTCCTGACGTTCTTGTTCGAGTTCCTGAGCTCCGGCACGTACCTCCTGCGCCCGAAGAGCGTGGTCGAGTACCCGAGCTCCTCGGCCTCCTCCAGCGTCTCCTGCATGAACTCCGTCACCCGCGGATAACGCTCGAAGTACCGCTTGATGTACCGCTCGGCCTCGGCCGGATGCACGTTCCCGAGGCGCGTGGCGAGCCCGAAACCGGAGATCCCGTACAGGATGCCGAAGTTGACCATCTTCGCCCGCCGCCTGAGCTCGGGCGTCACGCTCTCCATCCGCGTGTCGAAGACCTCGGAGGCGGTCCTCGTGTGGATGTCCTCGCCCTTCTCGAACGACTCGACGAGCGAGGGCTCGCCCGTCATGTGGGCGAGTATCCTAAGCTCTATCTGGGAGTAGTCCGCGACGACGAGGCGGCGGCCCGGGGAGGCGGTGAAGGCCTCCCTGATTCGGGCGCCGGTCTCGGTCCT
>CADCUW010000254.1 GCA_902805985.1 uncultured Rubrobacteraceae bacterium | reverse complement strand
ACGTCACGCTCGCGACCTTCGACCTCTCCCCGTCGGTCCTCAAGGCCGTCAGGGACGGCGACATGGTCTTCGCCGTCGACCAGCAGCAGTACCTGCAGGGCTACCTGCCGATCGTCTACCTGACCCAGTACGCCGAGAACGGCACGATCCCCGCCACGGAGACGTTGACGGGACCTGCCTTCGTGACAGAGGAGAACGCCGAGCGGGTCATCAGGCTGAGCGAGCAGGGTATCCGGTAAGGCATTCGCGGGGGCGGCCTTCTGGTCGTCCCCCTACTCAGAAAGGGGAAGATCTTGACTACCGCCACCCCGCCCGCCGACGAGCGGGTGCGCAAGGTTGGCATCCTGGGCAAGCTGCTGGCGCGTCCCGAGCTGGGCGCGGTGGCGGGGGCGATTCTCGTCTTCGCGTTCTTCGCGATAGTGGCCGGAGACTCGGGGTTCCTCACGTCCGTCGGGACCATCGGCTACCTAGAGGTCTCGGCCCAGCTCGGCATACTCGTCATCCCGGTCGCGCTGCTCATGGTCGCCGGCGAGTTCGACCTCTCGGTCGGCTCGATGGTGGGGGCCGCCGGCATGCTCATAGCCATCCCGACGGTCGAGTTCGGTTGGCCCCTGTGGGCGGCGCTGCTTTTGGCCTTCGGGGTGGCGCTGCTGGTCGGGTTTTTGAACGGGTATCTGGTCGTAAAGACCGGCCTGCCGTCCTTCATCGTAACCCTGGCCACGCTCTTCGCGCTCAGGGGGGCGAGCATCGGGTTCACCCGCCTCATCACGGGCCGCACCCAGGTCTCGGGCGTGAGCGCCGAGGGGGGCTTTCTCGCCCCGTTCTTCACGGGCGAGGTCGCCGGCGTGCCGGTCTCGGTGTTCTGGTGGGTCGGGCTCGGGGCGATAGGGACCTGGGTCTTGCTCAGGACGACGTTCGGGAACTGGATCTTCGGGACCGGGGGCGACGCGATCGCGGCCCGCAACGTCGGCGTGCCGACGGACCGGGTCAAGATCCTGCTCTTCATGTCGACCGCCGCCGCGGCGACGCTGCTCGCGGCGCTCACCGTGCTCGACGCCGGCTCCGCTGACGTGCTCAGGGGCACGCTCTTCGAGTTCCAGGCCATCATCGCCACCGTCATCGGCGGGGTGCTCCTCACCGGCGGCTACGGCTCGGTGATAGGCCCGATGTTCGGCGCCTTGATCTTCGGGATGGTCAACCAGGGCATCTTCTTTACCGGCGTGAACACCGACTGGTTCCAGGTCTTTCTCGGCGCGATGCTGCTCATAGCCGTGATCGTGAACAACTTTATCCGCAACCGGGCGGCGAGTGCGCGATGACGCCGCTTATCGAGGTAGACGGCATCTCCAAGTATTTCGGGCAGGTCATAGCACTCAAGGACATCTCCATGAGCGTCGACGCGGGCGAGGTCTTGTGTTTGCTCGGGGACAACGGGGCGGGGAAGTCCACCCTGATCAAAACGCTCTCCGGCGTCCACCAGCATGACGAGGGCAGGATGCTCGTCGAGGGCGAGGAGGTGAAGTTCAACAGCCCGCGCGACGCGCTCGATCGCGGCATCGCGACGGTCTTCCAGGACCTCGCGATGATCCCCTTGATGGGCATCTCGCGCAACTTTTTCCTCGGGCGCGAGCCGACGAAGGGTGTGGGGCCCTTCAAGCGCTACGACGCGGCCCACGCCGACAGGGTGACGCGCGAGGAGATGCGGGGGATGGGCATCGACATCCGCGACCCCTCGCAGCCGGTGGGTACCCTCTCGGGCGGCGAGCGGCAGTCGGTGGCGATTGCCCGCGCCGTCCACTTCGGGGCGAAGGTCCTGATCCTGGACGAGCCGACGAGCGCCCTCGGGGTAAAGCAGGCGGCGGTCGTGCTCCGCTACATAGCCCGCACCCGCGAGCAGGGGATCGGCGTGATCTTCATAACCCACAACGTCCACCACGCCTTCCCCGTGGCGGACCGCTTCACGATCCTCCGCCGCGGCCAGAGCTACGGCAACTTCTCCAAGGACGAGGTTACGCGCGAGGAGGTCGCCTCGATGATGGCCGGCGGCGAGGACATGGAGACCTTATCTGCCGAGCTCGCCGAGTTCGAGCGCACAGACGCCGAAGAGGCCGGGAGCGCGGCCGGAACGCCGGAACCCCCCGAAGGCCGAGACCCGGCCGGGAACACGCAAGAGGAGGAGAGATCCTGACGCGCGGCGCGACGACGACAGAACCGAGGTGCGAACCATGAGCACGGTAAGGCTGACGATGGCCCAGGCACTGATCCGCTTCCTGGCGAACCAGTACGTCGAGCGCGACGGCAGAGAACAGCGCTTCTTCGCCGGCTGCTTCGGTATCTTCGGCCACGGCAACGTTGCGGGCGTCGGCCAGGCGCTGCTCGAGTACGAAGATGACCTCACCTACTACCAGTCGCGCAATGAGCAGGCCATGGTCCACGCCGCCGCGGCCTACGCCCGCCAGAAGAACCGCCTCCAGGCCTTCGCCTGCACCTCCTCCATAGGGCCGGGCGCGACCAACATGGTGACGGGCGCGGCCCTCGCCACGATAAACCGCCTGCCCGTCCTGCTGCTGCCCGGGGACGTCTTCGCCTCGCGCGGGCCCGACCCGGTTCTCCAGCAGCTCGAGGCGCCCCACGACGGGGACCTCACCGTCAACGACGCCTTCAGGCCGGTCTCGAGGTACTGGGACAGGGTCAACCGACCCGAGCAGATCATCCCCGCGGCCCTCGCCGCCATGCGCGTCCTGACCAACCCCGCCGGGACCGGCGCCGTAACACTTGCCCTGCCCCAGGACGTCCAGGCCGAGGCCTACGACTACCCCGAAGCGTTCTTTGAGAGGCGCGTCTGGCGAATCGGGCGGCCGTTGCCGGATGGGCATGACCTGGAGCGGGCGGCGGAGCTGGTTCGAAACGCCAGGCGGCCCATGATCGTCTCCGGCGGCGGCACGATCTACTCGGAGGCTACGGAGACGCTGCGCGCCTTCGTGGAACGGACCGGCATCCCGGTCGGCGAGACCCAGGCTGGCAAGGGCTCGATGCCCTACGATCACCCGCTAGCCCTCGGGGCCGTCGGCGCCACCGGGACATTCGCGGCAAACCGCGCCGCCCGCGGCGCGGACGTCGTCATAGGCGTCGGCACCCGCTGGACGGACTTCACCACCGCCTCCAAGACCGCCTTTCAGAACCCCGACGTGCGCTTCGTCAACGTGAACGTCGCCGACCTCGACGCCGTGAAGCACGCAGGCGTCGGCCTCGTCGGCGACGCCAGGGCGACCCTGGAAGCCCTGGACGTCTCCCTCACCGGCTACGAGGTGGAAGCTTCGTACCGCGAGGAGAGCGGGAAGGCCAACGCCGAGTGGGACGCCGAGGTGGAGCGGCTGTACTCCCTGGATCATGGGCCTTTGCCGGCGCAGAGCGCGGTGATCGGGGCGGTCAACTCGTTCTCGGAGCCCGGGGACGTCGTGGTCTGCGCGGCCGGCTCGATGCCGGGGGACCTGCATAAACTCTGGCGGACGCGGGGCCCGAAGGGCTACCACGTCGAGTACGGGTACTCGTGCATGGGGTACGAGATCGCGGGCGGCCTCGGCATCAAGATGGCCGACCCCGAACGCGAGGTCTACGTAATGGTCGGCGACGGCTCGTACCTGATGATGAGCGCCGAGATCGTCACCTCCGTCCAGGAAGACCACAAGCTCACCATCGTCCTCGTGGACAACTCGGGCTTCGCCTCCATCGGCGCCCTCTCCCGCTCCGTCGGCACGAAAGGCTTCGGTACCCAGTACCGCTACAGGAAAGACGGCTCCATCGGCCTCGACACGGAAGAGGCCCCCGGTGACGTGCTCCCGGTGGACCTCGCGACCAACGCCGAGAGCCTGGGGGCGCACGTGATCCGGGCGGGGAGCGTCGGAGAGCTAAAGGGCGCGCTGGCGGAGGCGAAGGGCTTGGAGCGGACGGTCGTCATACACATCCCGGTGGACCGCTACGAGGGCGTGCCGGACTACGAGTCTTTCTGGGACGTGCCGGTCGCCGAGGTCTCTGAGATGGAGACCGTGAAGGCGGCGCACGAGGAGTACGCGCAGGGCAGGCAATCGGAGCGCCGTTACCTGCGGGGAGGGGATGGATAGCGTGACGGATCTTATCGTCAAGAGCGAGAACGAACCGGACGGGGAAGGGAGCGTCGTAAAGGTCACCCCGGAGTCCGCCGGCTGGGAGTACGTGGGCTTCGAGGTGCTCAAGCTCGCGGCCGGGGAAGGCGTCGAGCGGCGCACCGGCGGCGAGGAGGTCTGCCTGGTCCCGGTCTCCGGCGCTTGCTCTGTCACTTCGGACCTGGGCGGGTGGGAGCTCGGCGGAAGGGAGGGTCCGTTCGACGGCCCGCCGCACGCGCTCTACCTGCCGCCCGGCGTGGACTACCGGGTAGAGGCGACGACGGGGCTGGAGCTCGCGGTCTGCTCCGCCCCGGCCGAGAGGGGTGTCGAGCCTTTCCTGGTCCGTCCCGACGAAATAGAGGTGGAGCGGCGCGGCTCGGGGAACATGGAGCGCGAGGTGCGGCCCATCCTCATGGCCGAGCGGCCCGCCGAGCGCCTGCTCGTCGTCGAGGTCCTGACGCCGAACGGGCACTGGTCGAGCTACCCGCCCCACAAGCACGATCGTGACGCCCCGCCCGACGAGACCTACCTCGAGGAGACCTACTACCACAGGGTGCGGCCCGAAAAGGGTTTCGCCGTGCAGCGGGTCTACACCGACGACCGCTCGCTGGACGAGACGCTCGCCGTCCGCGACGGCGATGTCGTGCTCGTCCCGAGGGGCTACCATCCGGTCTCCGCACCCCCCGGCTACGACCTCTACTACCTCAACGTCATGGCCGGCCCCGTGCGCGAGTGGAAGTTCAAGAACGACCCTGACCACGAGTGGCTTTTCTCTTGAGGACCGAGGACCGAGGACCGAGGCTTCAGGGCCTGGATCGGCGAACACGCCCGGCGGTCCCGTCGCCTTTGAGGACCGCCGAAGCGACATGAACATGGGGCGAGCGCGCTCCGACAATCGCGAAGTTACCGCCTGCGGCACGCCATCCTCCTGCGAAACCTGAAGCCTAGAACCAAGAGCCCCATCTTGACCCACGGGGGGCGACTCTGACAAGATGTGGGCATCAGGGGAATAGCGGACGGGAAGCCGCGACTAGAGGGAGAGGATTATGGTGGGAGACCTGGCGTTTCTCCAGTCGATGGTTCGGGTCAACGACTCGTGGATCGACTACTTCATCATCGGGGTGTACTTCGTGTTCGTGTTAGGCATAGGGGCCGTGCTCAGGACGAAGATGCAGACCTCGGAGGACTACTTTCTCTCGGGGAGGTCACTCCCTAGCTGGATCACGGGCCTCGCCTTCCTCGGGGCGAACCTTGGGGCTTTGGAGATCCTGGGGATGGGCGCGGGGGCCGCGCAGTACGGGATCATGCAGTCTCACTACTACTGGATAGGCGCGATCCCCGCGATGGTCTTCGTGGCCCTGTTCATGATCCCCTTCTACTACGCGAGCCGGGTCCACTCCGTCCCGGGCTTCTTGAAGCTCCGCTACAACGAGGCGACGCGCGGGTTCAACGCCATCCTGTTCGCCATCTTCATGATCCTGCTCTCCGGCATAAACATGTACGCGATGGCGATAGTCTTCCAGCTCCTGCTCGGCTGGTCGCTCACGGCGAGCATCATCCTCTCCGCGGGCATAGTGCTCGGGTACGTGACTTTAGGCGGCCTCTCCTCCTCGATCTACAACGAGGTCTTGCAGTTCTTCCTGATCACGCTCGGGCTGGTGCCGCTCGTGCTCTTCGGCCTGATAGACGTCGGCGGCCTCTCCGGATTGCGGGAGTCCATAGGCCAGGCGGACTTCTTCCACGCCTGGTCCAACACGGGCTCGACGGACAACCCGATGGCCGTGCACTGGTTCGCCATCGTCTTCGGCCTCGGGTTTGTGCAGTCTTTCGGCTACTGGTGCACGGACTTTCTGGTGGTCCAGCGAGCTCTCGCGGCCGAGGACGAGGCCGCTGCGCAGCGGACCCCGCTCATCGCCGCCTTCCCGAAGCTCATGTACGGGGTGCTGGCGATCTTCCCCGGCCTGATCATCCTCTCCATCCTCCCGAACCTCGGCGAGGACAACTACAACATGGCCGTCCCCTACGCGATGGCCTACTACT